>NZ_JBITGJ010000008.1:169971-217574 GCF_044456925.1 Streptomyces sp. NPDC050743 | reverse complement strand
GACGTAGGCCAGCCATACACAGAGGCCAGCTATGGGGTGAGCCGGTTCGGTCCGCGGAAGAGGAAGGTGGCCTCGCGGATCGACTCCAGTCCGAGCAAGACCATCAGCACGCGTCCGAGGCCCATGCCCAGGCCGCCGTGCGGTGGGCACCCGTACCGGAACGCGTTCAGGTAGTCCTGCATCGGCTCCGGGCTCAGGCCCTTCTCCGCGGCTTGCTTCAGTAGGACGTCGTAGCGGTGCTCGCGCTGGGCGCCGGTGGTGATCTCCAGGCCCTTCCACAACAGGTCGAAGCTCAGCGTCACACCCGGGTTGTCAGCCGGGCGCATGTGGTAGAAGGGCCGGATGCTCACTGGGTAATGCGTGATGAACACGAATTCGTGGCCGGTGGCCTGCTGGATGTGGGCGCTGATGCTCCGCTCGCCCTCCGGGTCCAGGTCCTTCTTGATTCCTTCCGGGTCCCAGCCGCCCTTGCGCAGGATGTCGTGCGCCTCGCCCATGGTGATGCGGGGGAAGGGCGTCGTGGGGATGGTGATCTCCACGCCGAACTGCTCACGGACGGCCTCGCCGTGGGCGTCGGCGACTTTGGCGATGGCGTGGGGGAGCATCCGCTCCTCGAACGCCATGACGTCCTCGACGCCGTCGATCCAGGCCAGCTCGACGTCGACGCCGGTGAACTCGGTGGCGTGCCGGGAGGTGAACGACGGCTCGGCGCGGAAGACGGGGCCGATCTCGAAGACCTTCTCGATGCCGGCCGAGATCGCCATCTGCTTGTAGAACTGAGGCGACTGGGCGAGATAGGCGCTGCGGTCGAAGTAACCGAGTTCGAAGACCTCCGCGCCGGACTCCGAGGCGGTGCCCATGAGCTTGGGGGTGTGCATCTCCGTGGCGCCCTGCGCGTAGGCGTACTCGCGCATCCCCTGCTCCAGGGTGGTCTGCACGGCGAACATCAGCTGAGCGGCGGGACGGCGGCGTACGTCCAGGAACCGCCAGTCCAGGCGGTGCTCCAGGCCCGTGTGCTCGTCGATGGGCAGCGGTGTCGCGGCGCGGTTCAGCACCTCGACCCGCTCCGGGATGATCTCCAGGCTGTGGAGCTTCACGATCGGGTTCTCTGCGACGCGGCCGGTGATCCGCACGGCGGACTCCGGCGTGAGCTGCTGCAGGGCGGCCTCAATGTCGTCGCCTGCGCCGCCGCGCCGGTGGGTGACCTGCACCATGCCCGTGTGGTCGCGTACGACGACGAACTGGACCTTACTGAGCAGGCGCAGAGTGTGCGCCCAGCCCGATACGGAAACGGTTCGACCCAGGTGCTCGCGCAGGTCAGATACCAGTACACGATCGGTCGTATGGATCATCGCAGCCCTCCAGGGCGTCATGGTGATCCCTTGGGGGCGCGGGCGAGAAGGGGACTCGCGGTTCCACCACGCCTTCACCACCACTCGACAGCGGCGGCCTCATTCGTGGCCGGTAACGCGGCCAGCCGGCGGGGCATTGGACCACATGGCCGTTCCTCCCCGCACTCAGGAGGGTCTTCACTCTGGGGCGCGAGGCTGCCTTCCCAGCTGCCAGCAGCTCTCTCGGCTCGCGTGATCCCTGGCTACTCGTCTCCGTCAACGCGTTGCCCGGAAGAATAAGTACGCGGCGATCGGGTCCGCAATCGAGAAACGCTTCAGCGGCTCCAGCAGCGTCCAGGCTTCCCCTTTGCGCACGGCCGCGGATGCCCAAGACGTCCTCGCCGTTGCTGCCATATCCTCCCCAGGTGGCAACGACCAAGGTTGACTGGGCGTACGAACTGGCTGGTGAGCTGCTGAGTAGCAGCCTCCCGCGCAGGTGGGCACACTCGCAGGGCGTTGCCGCTTGCGCCCAGACGCTGGCGCCGCTGGCCGGTAACAGCGCCGAGGTGCTGGAAGCGGCTGCGGTGCTGCATGACATCGGCTACGCGCGCCCGCTCGTCTCTACGGGATTCCATCCGCTGGACGGAGCACGGTATCTCCGGGACGTGCACGGGGCGGAGGGACGGGTTGTCCGCCTGGTCGCGAACCACTCGTATGCGCTGCTCGAAGCCGAGGAGCGTGGCCTCCGGACTGATCTGGTCGACGAGTTCCCCCTCCTGGATGATCCGCTCCTTGTGGACGCGCTGGTCTACTGCGACATGACCACGACGCCGGACGGCCGACGGACGACGCCCCATGAGCGGCTGCAGGAGATCTTGGGCCGCTACGGCGAGGACAGCGTGGTCGGGCGTTTCATCCGCCGGGCCGCCCCGCACATCCACGCGAGTGTGGATCGGGTGCGGGCGGCTGCGGTCGAGGCCGGCGTAGAGCTGTAAGTCCGAGCGGTCAGCCGAGGTAGGGGTAAGCCCCGGTCAGGTAGTGGCCGATCTGCTCGTGCATGCTCGGGTGGATGTCGAGCTTGTCCAGGTCGTCCGGGTGAACCCAGCGCACGCCGTCGGCCTCGTCATTGACGGTGGGCTTGCCTCCTACGGGGCGGCCGATGTACACGGCCTCGTACTGCTGCCGGATCTCGCCGTCGGTGTACTCGATGATGTGCTCCGGGTTGGAGTAGACGCCGAGGAAGCCGGTGACCTCCGCGACGATGCCGGTCTCCTCCTCGCACTCGCGGACGGCGCACTGCGCCGGGCTCTCGCCGATGTCCTGGGCTCCTCCGGGCAGGGCCCACTGGCCGGTGTCGCGGCGCCGCTGGAGAAGGATGGCGCCTTCGTCGTTGACCACAAGCAGGTTGCTGGCGGGGATAAGGGTGTTGGCCTTGGGGGCCTTGGGGTCGTGGTAGTACTCGGTCCTGCCCACGGCAGTGCTACTCCTGTCTGTCGGGCGCCCAGGGGCGCGCGGATGCCCACACGGCCTCGAAGCTGTCGCCGTACCGCTGGAACCACTCCCCGCCGTCTATGTCGCGGAGCTGGAGTAGCGGGTTGGCGCTGGCCGGCTGGCCCCAGATGTGCGGGTTGACCATGAGGTGGTCGTCGTATCGGAAGATCGAGTTGTAGAGCGTCGTGTCGTGAAGGCGCACCTCACAGCCTGGGTAGCCGACGAGGTCGCGGTAGTACGTGAGGGACGCCCTGATCTTGGCCGCGAGCGTGTCTCCGATGCCCTCCTCCCTGCCCCTGACACGGACTGCCTCCCCGTCCGGATCGCCAAAGCACAGCCGAACACGAACGCCAGCCTGCGCCCTTTCCTGGAGCATCCTCGCGATGTGCGGGTTCGTTTGCGCGAAGAAGGTCCCAGAAAAGACGAGCACGTCAACCTGCTTCATGGCGCCCAGAAGCAGGGAGAGCCACACATCGCGAGGGACACTCGCCCGATTGGGGTAGGTGTCGACGAGCTCCGAGCGGGACGACCCAAGCCGCGGAGGCCCCTGACCGTTGTCCGGCCACAGATACGTCTCGTCGACCCGCAACAGGTTCGCGACCGTCCAACGGTGCCGGCGGTGGGGAACCCGGCCACCGACCCACCGGCTCGCGGTCTTGGGGTCCACGGAGCAGGCTTCCGCCAACTCCTCCACGGTCAGGCCGCGTTGCACAAGCGCAGAACGCAGTCGCTCATTCACTCAGGCAAGCCAACCGGACCGTGACAGCAGGCCGCAAGTGCGATGAGCCCGCCGGATGCGGTTGTGGCCAGAACTGTTCGTATGCCTACGCTGGCCTGGTGCCACTGATCGTGCTCTGGGACATCGACCACACCCTCATCGAGAACTCCGGCGTCAGCAAAGAGATTTACGCCGCCGCCTTCGAAGGCGTCGCTGGCCGTGCCGCAACCCGTCCGGCACGCACCGAGGGCCGGACCGACCGACTGATCCTCGCGGGGATGTTCCGGGACCACGGTATGGAGCCACCGGAGTGGGCGTTGATCCAGCCCGCCCTGGTGGCCGCTGGCGCGGCACGGGAGGCCGATCTCTCCCGTCGCGGCCGTGCGCTTCCCGGTGCCCGAAAGGCCCTTGCCGCGGTGGCGGCCGAGCCCGGCATGATCTCATCGGTCCTCACCGGAAACGTCCAGGCGAACGCCCGGGTCAAACTCAGGGCCTTCGGGCTGGACGAACTGGTCGATATCGAGTGCGGGGCGTACGGAGCGGACGCGACGGACCGAGCGGATTTGGTCGACGTCGCACGGCGCCGTGTCCGCGCCGTCTACGGCACCCCGGCCGAGACGCCTGTAGTCCTCATTGGCGATACCCCCCGTGACGTTCAGGCCGCCCTCGACTCCGGCGCGCACGTGATTGCCGTGGCCTCTGGCGTCCACAGCGCAGACGAGTTGAAGGAGGCCGGAGCGAGCATCGTGCTTGCCGACCTCACGGACGTCGCCGCCCTGATGCGTCACCTGCGGGCGCTGGCTCACGCCGTCTGCTGAAAAACGTCCCGGGACGTCCTGCAAAAGTCCCTGCGCGTGGTTCGCCGTCCTGCCGTACGACGGCACGCTCTTCAGAGCCGTCGGCGGAGCGTCCCCCGCGTTCCGCCGACGTGCCATCCCCCCCTCCCGCCTCATGGATGGAGCACACGCGTGACAGCTTTAGTCGGCGGACAGGCGGGCGTGACGTCCACACTCGCGGACGTAGAGCAGCTCGCCCGGCGGTACCGGGTGCCGGTCGAGGACGCCCTGCTCATCGCGATCAATCTCCACGGTATCGACGGTGAAGCCCCACATCACCGCGCCCGCTTGCAGGTTCGGCTGGACAGCGCACGTTCGGTGCCCTGGCAGCTCATCGTCCCGCTCAACGCGGCGGAGTCCCCCTTCCACCTGCTGGAGGACGGACAATTGCTGCTGGGTCAATCTCGGGTCGGCGTTGTGGAGCGTGTCGATGCCGATGAGGCGGTTGGTGGCTACTTCCGTGACGGCGGCACCGCATTGACGCTCAACCCGAATGCCCGGAGTCGCTGCGTTGGTTGTGCCTTCTGTCCCAACACGCTTGAGGCCGCGGCAGACCCGCGATTGTCGGAGGAACGGGACCTCCGGGAACTCCTCGCCGCGCTGTGCGAGCAGCACCCGCGGCGGGACCTGACGGAAGTTCGAGAGGTCACTGTCTCCACCGGATGCTTTGAGCGGGAGCCTGCGGCCGTCGACCATCTACGGGCCTTGCGTTCCGTGCTCGTCGAGTATGGCGTCGAAGCCCGCCTTGGCTTCCTCACCTCAGTGCTGCTCTCCAGGCAGGCGTTCGACGACCTTGCCGATGTGGGCCCCTTCGTGCTCCGGCTCACTGCTGAATGCTTCACCCGACGGGATCTCCTGCTGAAGGCCAGCAAGGCGGTGCTGACGACCACCTTGATGCCGGAGGTCCTGAGGCGGGCGGTTGCTGCCGGTCACGGCACGTCGTTCACGTACATCGCGGGCCTGGACGACCTCGACGCGCTCCGCACCGGTGTCGAGGCCCTCGCACCCTACGTGACCGAGTTCCCCAACTTCCAGGTCTACCAGGCCCACAACCGGATCATGGCCGGCCTGCGTGCCTCGGGGGCCCAGGAGCTCGAGTACTACCTCCTCGCCCGCACCGAGATAGAGAAGATCATGAAGCCCTCCGGCCTGCGACCTGCGGCATGGGAATGCTATCGGCCCCTTTGGTACTTCACCTTCGCTGACGAGACCCTGGTCGGCGCGTGATGGAGGCCAACGCCGTTCTGGCCGACGCACTGTGGAGAGCCATCTGTTACTCCTCGGTGTGCCAACTCCACCTCCAGGACAACGTGCTGCTCAGCCAGCCGCTGACCGCCGAACACGTGAAGAAGCGCCCGTCCGGCCACTGGGGAACCGTGCCGGGCACCGCCTGGGCCTTGACCCACCTGGCGCTCGCTGCCGGAGCTCTCGATGGGGAAGTCGGCCTCGTACCGCTGCTCGGAGCCGGGCACGCCGGCGTCGTCCAGCTCTCAGCATCCTGGGTGACGGGCGAGCTCGGCAGGCTGCGCCCCGATTTCGGCGCAGACGCCGACGGGCTGCGGCGACTCTCCTGTTCGTTCCCCGGCGTGGACGGATTGGGAGCCGAAGTGATTCCGGCGCTCCCGGCCGGCGCATTCCTCGGCGGACGGCTCGGCGGCTGCCTGCCCTTCGCCCAAGGGGCCGCCCTGGGCGCTCCCGGCAGAATCGTCGTGCCTGTGATCGGCGACGGCGAGTGCGAGACCCCGACCACCGCAGCCGCCTGGCTCGCGCACGGCGACCTCACTGGGGCCACCGTCCTTCCCGTAGTGCACGTGAACGGCTTCCGCATGGGCGGTCCGTCACTGCTCGGACGGCTGGACGACGACCGCCTTCGCGCGTACTTCGCCGGCCTCGGCTGGAAAGCCGAGATCGTCCACATCACCACGGGATCACAGGCTGAGCACGCCGCCTTTCACGCCGCCCTATGGGACGCCATGGAGTCCACCTTGGAAGACCGTCCTACAGCTCTCGTCCTGCGCTGCATCAAGGGATGGACCGGCCCTGTCGCCCTCGGCAGCCAGACGCTCCTCGGCACGCCCGCCCTGCACAAGACTCCCCTCACAAACCCGCAGGCCGACGCAGAACAACTGGCGCAGCTCGATGACTGGCTGGCCTCCTACCGGCCTTCACAGCTTTTCGACACGTACGGACGCAGCCGAGGGCCGCTCGCGGAGGCCGTCGCCCAGGTTCGCTGGTGCTCCCTTCCCTCCGCACGATCATCGACTCCGTCTGCCCCGTGTGAGGCCAATGCGGTCTCGTTCGCAAGCGCGGTTACTGGGATCGTCCGGCAGCATGCCGAACAAGGGGACTTCCTGCTTCTCAGTCCCGACGAACTGGCCTCCAACCGTCTCCCCGGTCTCGCGGGTGAGCAATGGGCTCACGAACTGCTGGCGGAGGAGGTGCTGTTGGAGTGGCTCGCCGGCTGGACCGCCAGCGGGCGACGGGGCCTGCTCGTGTCGTACGAAAGCTTCGCTCCTCTGCTCACGAGCGGCCTTGTGGGGCACATCAAGCAGCGACGCCTCGACGGCGCTCGGGGCCTCCCCAGCCTGAATCTCCTTCTGACCTCCTACGGCTGGCACAACGTCCACACGCACGGCGACCCGTCCCTCGCCACCGCCCTACTGGCCCTCGGCGCCCCCGGAGTGCGGGTGCTGACGCCGACGGACCCGGCGCGGACGGCGGCGGTCCTGGACGAGGCGCTCGACTCGGTGGACCGAGTCAACCTGGTCATCACGGGCAAGCACACCCGCACTCGCCATCCGGAGGGTTATCTGGCCGAGGAGCAAAGCCGTGGTCTCGCGGTGTGGTCGCACCTCAGCGATGATGACGAGCCCGACCTGACGATCGTGACAGCAGGAGACATCCCCGCTGTCGTAGCCACGGAAGCCGTCGACCGCATTCGTGACCGTTACCGGTGCCGGGTCCGAGTCGTCAATCTGCTGGACCTTACAGTCCTCGGTGCTCCAAGCGTCTGGCCACGGGGCCTGAACGGCCGCGAGGTCGAACACTACCTCGGCGCTCATGCGCCCGTTCTCGTCCTCACTCTCGGGCATCCGGCGGCTGTGTGGGGCCTATTGGCGGGAAGGCTCCGCCGCCCTGTCGACGTCATCGGCTGGCAGGAGCCCGCCGGCCCGCTGCCGCAGCGCGATCTCGCTCGCACCATGGGCATGGACGTGGCGGGCGTCGAGCGGGCTGCCGACCTCCTCCTGGCCTCCCGGGAGGTGGTCCGATGACCTCGTGGACCATCCAGGACCTCCACGTGGTCCAGACGAGGCAGCCCGCGGCAGCCGGTGACGACACCTTCTTCATCGCGGTCCGCGCTGGGAACGCGGTCGGCTGGTACGGCCCAGTCGGGGAACGCGTAGGACGCTACGTGAACGACGTACTTGCCCCCGAGACGAAGGACGCGCTGGTCACCGACCACGTTCGCCTGCTCGACGAACTGCGGACCGCGGCCCGCAGGCAGCCGTCCGAGGCAGCCTCGTGGGCTGTCGGCACGGTCGACTGCGCCGTCTGGGACCTCCACGGCCGACTCGCCGAGTGCACCGTGGCCGAACTCCTCACGACCGCAGCCCCGCAGCCACTCATCCCGGCGTATGCCTCCTGGCTCACCCAGGACCTCAGCAGTATCAACAGCCCGAACGTGCTGACCGGCGTCATGGCCGGCGGCTGGAACTTCACCAAGTGGGGACTGCGCCGCGACCCGGCCTACCCGCCCGCAGAAGCCGCCGTACGCATGGCCCAAGCAGTTGAACGCTGCTCTCACGCTCTCGGCACGCCGCTCGCCGTCGACGCGGTCGGCACCTGGACACCTGCACTTGCTCTTGCCTTCGCGCAGGCCGCCGACCCCGCCTGCCTCCGGTGGCTGGAGGACCCGCTCCCGCATCATGACGCCGACACCTATGAACTCCTCGCGGCGACCGCGCTGCCGCTCGCAGTCGGCGAACGCGCTCACTGCGACGAGGACCCGGCCGGGCTGATCCAGTACATACGCCCCAGCGCCCTCACCCTCGATGCCGTCGGATGCGGCGGCCTGACCCGAGCGGCACAGATCATCCCAGTCGCTCAGGCCCAGGGTCTCCCCGTATACCCACACGGCCGCTCGCTCCTGCCCGGCCTCCACCTCGCCGCCGCCTACCCCGACGCCGTCCCGGCCGTCGAATACCGGCTGCGATGGGAGCCCGGCCGTCAACGCCTCTACGAGATGCCGCTCCGCCCCGAGAACGGCCATATCCGCTTGCCAGCCACCCCTGGTCTCGGCACCACGCCAAGGAGCACAGCATGCCCAGTGCCCCACTGAACGTTCCCGTCGAAGGCACGGTCGCCCACAGCCCGGAAGGGCCCTTGCTCCGCCTGTCGCGACGACTCGACGGCCACGACACCTTCCTCACCGGAAGCCTCGACATCGCGGACTCGTCCGTCCCGGTGCGCATCCTGACTCTGGACGACGTCACCGTCCTGCGGCCCACGAACGGCATTCCGGCATCGGTTGACGGCGAGCGTTGGCACGGCCGACTCCACCTGCCGCACGGATTGCGCCCCCGCAGCGTCCCACCGGACCTCAACGCCGCCGCCGATCAGGAAAGTCGGTCACTCGACGCGCTCGACGAAGCGGAGCTGCGGTACGTCCTCACGTTCCTCTCCGAAGCCACCACCCCGGACATCCGGCAGGCCCGTATCGAAGCCGTCGTCTCCGCGCTCCCGGCCACCACGGGGAGGGCCCAGTGACGTCACGGCCTGAACTGCTGGTCTCGGTGGACGTGGGGGGCACCCTGGGCATGGCCGATGGCCCCGGCCTGACGATGCGGCTGGTCGAGGCGTCACCGCTTCCTCCCACGCGTACCCGCGAGATCCTTCGGTCCAGCCTCCACACCCGCCCGGCTCTGACCGACTCGTTGGTGCACGAGGTCTGCGAAGCCATCCAGGTGCCGGCGGAGACTTTCCCACGCGATGTGCCGCCGGCCCCATTCAGCCTCTATCCCGGTACCGCCGATGCCCTGCGCCGGATCAGTGCCGTAGCGACCGTCGTCACCCTTTCCAACGTGACCTGCGTCGACGCCGACACCGACGGAATGCGCAGGCTCCTCTCCCCGTGGGTGAGCGACTTCTTCCCGTCCTGCCGCATCGGCTACACCAAGCCCGACCGCCGCGCCTTCCAGGCCGTGACCGACCACTTCGGCGCGGACCCAAGTGGCCTGATCCACGTCGGTGACGACTGGACGTGCGACATCGTGGGTGCCATAGAAGCAGGGGCGCGTGCCGTGTGGATCTCGCGCGGAAGGCAGGTCCCCGACGAGTCCCTGCTCGTTGACCACGGTGTGCTTGTCGCCGACGACTTGGCGGCAGCCACCGCCCACATCCAGCACCTCGCACCACGGAGCGCGACATGAGCCTGTTCACCGGAACCGCCAGCTACTACCGCCAGTTCCGCCCCGGTATTCCCGAAGACGTCGCCGAGGCCCTGGACCAGGCCGCTCCGACCCGGACCGGCGGTCCGCGACGTCTGCTCGACGTCGGCACCGGCACCGGACTGGTCGCCGAGGCGCTGCTCGGCCGCTTCGACGACATCATCGCTATCGACAACGACGCCGACATGCTCGCCGCGGCGGAGTCGGCGCTGCGCCCGAAGCTCCCTGAGGGCACGCGCCTGTCGCTCGTGGACAGCACCGCCGAGGACTTCGTGCCGCCCGCCGACTGGAAGGCCGACCTGGTCACGATCTGCCGCGCGTTCCACTGGCTCGACCAGGCAGCCGTCCTGTCCCGCCTGGACGACCAGGTCGCACCCGATGGTGTCGTGGCCATCTTCGGCGACAGCAGCTTCTGGACCGCGACCAGCCCCTGGAAGGACGCCGTCCGGGACGTCATCAAGTCGTTCCTCGGCGAGGAACGCCGCGCCGGCTCCGGCACCTTCCAGCACCACAACCGCCCCTACAGCGAGATCATGGAGGAGTCGCCCTTCGACCAGGTCGAGGAGGCACGGATCCCTGTCCACCGCACCTGGACCACCGAGAGCATCCTCGGCTACCTCTACTCCACCTCCTTCGCCGCGCCCCACCTCTTCGGCAACCGGCTGCCCGAATTCGAGACCGCGGTCAAGGAGCGGCTCACGGACTTCAGCAAGGACGACACCTTCCCGGAGGAGAACGAGTTCCTGATCCGGTTCGGGCGGCGGAGCAGGAGGTGACGACCCCCAGCAACAGACGGGCGTTCGCCGCGCTCACCGCCCCTCGTGTGGCGGCCGAGCTCGGCGAGCGGTCCGTCCTCTGCCTGCCGCTCGGATCGGTCGAACAACACGGTCCTCACCTGCCGTTGGACACCGACACCGTTATCGCCGAGCAATTCGCGCACCGCCTGGCCACATACGTGGCGGGCCGACACGACCTCTGGGTAGGGCCGGCCGTCCCCTACGGCCTCTCGCCCGAACACGCTCGCACGCCAGGGACCATCACCCTGGACCTCCACCTGTACGCGACGCTGATCATCACGCTCGTCACCGAGTACATCCGGTCCACGCGTGTCCAGTCCCTGCTCCTCATCAACGGCCACGGCGGCAATCGCGGCGTCCTGGAGGCGGTCGTCAACCAGCTCCGTCACTCCCACGGCGTTACCACCTGCGTACTGCACCCCGCGGCACTCGCCGCCGGCCGCGTTCCGATCGACAGCGAGTTGCCCGAGGTACACGCCGGAATGCTGGAGACCGCCCTCATGCTCGCCCTCGACCCGGACCGGGTCCGACTGGACCTCCTGCCCAGCGGGGCCGTCCCCGACCCCGGCCAGCGCCAGGCAGTCGGACGCCTCGTATTGGACCGCGGCCTCACCTGGCCCTGGGCGTCCGACGACCCCGCTCTCTCCACCGGGGGCGTCATCGGCGGGGACCCCCGCAAAGCCACCCCAGAGCTGGGTCAGAAGCTCCTCACCGCGGCTCTCGACGGGAGCGCGTACGCCCTGAACCGCATCGACACGGACTCGTCCCGTGGGACACAGAAGACCTTACGGAGGCACCATGCCCCTCACACCTGAGGAAAAGGACACCTTCAAACGGGACGGCGCGCTCGTACGCCGCGGCCTGGTCGCCCCCGAACTGGTCGGTCGCGCCACATCATTGATAGAGGCTTGGTACCGCGACCGCCTGAAGGCCGACGACATCCCCGCGTACAGCCAGCGCACCTTCGCCCCCGAACTCGGGAGCCACCCCGACATCCTCGCACTGTACGGGGAGACGGACACAGCCGAACTCGCCACCGACCTCCTCGGGGACACCCTCCCCGTCACAACCGCCCAGATCCAGATCCGCGTACCCGAGTCGGAGTTCCCCGATGTGCAGCCGGAGAAGCCGATGCACGTGGACGGGGTCTCCTGCCCTCACCTCGATCCGCGAGAACTGCGCACCTTCTCGCTCCTCGTCGGAGTCCTCCTGTCCGACGTGAGCAGCGCACAGGGCGGCGCGCTGCACTACCAGCCGGGCGGTCACCACACCATGGCGGACTGGTTCCGGACTCAGTGGTCGCTCGGCATGACGGAGCAGGTGCCCCCGGAGGTCGACCAGGAGCGGGGTGTGGCGCTACTCGGTGCCCCCGGCGACGTCCTGCTCATGCACCATCTCGTCCCGCACTCGGTGGGACGGAACCTCACCCTTTTCCCCAGGGTTATGGCCTACTTCCGCGTCTCCCACCCGGACCACCCTCGCCGCCGCCTCGAAGCCCTGCGCGACCCGTGGCTCGACTATCCGTCTCTCACCGCGGCTCCTCAGCCCACAGTCGACAAGGAGTAGCCCATGCGTGTCATCGGTCCCGAAGACCTCGAAGCCGCAGCACAGGCGATCGAAGGCGGAGGACTCGTCGTCGTCCCGACCCGGCGCTGGTACATGGTCTGCGCCGACGCGAGCAACGCGCGGGCGTGCGACGACATCGTCACGGGCAAGCGGCGCCCGAGCGGTAAGCCCCTTGCCTACGTAGCCGCCTCAACCGCCTCCTGCGAGGAACGCTTCATCCTCAGCCCGGAGGCCAGGCGACTCGCGGCAGCCTTCTGGCCCGGCGATCTCGCGCTGCTGCTGCCGTGGAAGAACGCGGAAGACGCCGCCCAGCATGCGGCCGTCGGATCACCTGCCCTGGTCACGGTCGCCCCCGGCATCCTCGGGGACCTCGCGTCGGCGGTGAAAATCCCGCTCGCGGCCACCACAGCGAACATTTCCGGAGACGCCGGTCCGGACGACCCGGGCCCGGCCATCACCATCAACCAGGTCCACGCCTTCCTGGCCGCCTCCGGCCTGGAGCCCGACGTCATCGTCAACGGCGGAGTGTGCCCGGCGGCGAACCATATGACCATCGTTGACTGCTTTACCCCCGAGGCCAGGCTGGTGCGCACAGGACTCGTCCACCAGCGGGCCATCTCGGCGGCGCTCGGCACCGAGATCCGGACCGCCTGACGACCTCGCCTCCGGCTGCTGAGCAGGCAGGAGGTGGCTACCGGAGCGAACATGATGCCTACGACTGGAGGCCAGCCATCTCTTGACATGCGCCCGGCAAGAGATGACGACGCGCTGAGACGGGTCCTGGAAGACGCCTCAATGGGGCGATGGGAGGGTCCGCGGGACTTGCTGGCCTCAACCGGTGCCGACTGGGATCGCAGGATCTTCCGCCTGCAGGTTCTCGCCGAAGTCCTGCAGCGGCCCATCCCAGGCGTCCGGGTTCGTCACCAGCGCGGCGATCTCCGGCGCCGGGCTCTCGCCCGGCAGCAGGATCAGGTCCTCGTGGGTCGTCGGGTCCTTCACGTACACGGCCGCGATCAGTCGGCGCACCTGCATCAGAGCACCTTCGCCACGATGTGCGCGTCCGGGGTGTGCATGATCGGCATGCCGACCGCGGCAGCCTTGGTCCAGATCTGGACCGGGTCATCCTGAACGCCGCGGGTGATTATCAGGCCCGGTGCGTCCTCCCGGATGATCTCCGGGTTCGTACCACGGGACAGCACCAGGGCCTCCGCCGTGACCCCGTACATCGTCTGCGACCACTTCTCCCGCTCCGGCGGCACCAGAATCCACAGGTCCTCGGGCAGCACCTTGCGGGGCTTGCCGTCCACCCGCACCTGCGCCTTGTAGAACTGGATCGGCGGCAGGTTGTAGTTGCCGCGCACCACGTTGATCTGCTGCGGCGTGAGCGTGGCCGTCGGCGTGGTCGACGGGTTCACGCTGCCGTAGTACGCGGCTCTGTAGGCGTTGTTCGCCGCCAGGTAGCTGAACGCCTTCCGGCTGGTGATCACAAGCTCCGGCTCCGGTGCGCCGATGTCGTCCAGGTGCTGGATCCACCGCAGCTCGTCCGCGATCGGGTCGGAGGCCGGGTCCGACCACGGCCTCGCGGCGACCGGCATGTCCTCGGCGGGAACGTTCCAGTCCACCTCGAGCGTCAGCCCATTCTCCTGGACCAGCGAGAACTTCCCGTCCGCGAGCACGTCGCCGGCCGCCAGCTCCAGCCGTGAGCGGATCGCCTCCACGTGCCGCTCCACGTCGTCGTACAACAGCTCGACCAGCCGGTCCTGATCCGAGCCGTGCGACGCCTCCAGCAAGATCTGCTCCTGCTCGGAGACGACGAGCTTCTGCCCCAGCGCGGGCAGCGCACCCTCGCGGGACGTCTGCCACGCCTCACGGGTCGCGAACGGCACCGACGCGTTGAACGCCCGGTACTTGGCGACGTTGACGTACCGGCCGGAGTCCTTCGTACGCCACTTCACCTCCCGCATCTCCACCGTCGGGAAAATCGTCTGGGTGAGGAGGAAGTCCTTCGGGGACGGGATCGCCCTGGCGAACGCCGTCAGGTCCATGACGGAGACGTCCTTGAGCAGGTCCTGAATCGTCACAGCTCACACCCCCGCTCACACGAAGCGGATCTGCGCGGCACGCGGGTGCCACACGAGTTGGGACACGTCGATGCCACCCGGCACCTTCGACGCCTTCACCGCGCCATGCCACAGCAGAGCGGCCGGAACACGGGTCTGCCCCGGAGCGAACGGGGCCTCGGCGATGATGAAGCCGCGCAGGATCTGGCGGCCACAGACCGCCTCTGGGTCGTACGGCCTGTACAGACCGGACTCGGCGACCCTGCCGACCGGCACACCGGACAGCACCCTGCCGTACGGCTCGCAGCCGTCACCGCTCACGTAGTGCACGCCTTCGGTGAACAGCGGAAGGTCGAGGGTGATGGTGTCCGTCGAGTCGGTGCCGTGCAGGGACGCCAGCCACTCACGGTTGGCGGTCGTGTACTCGGACGTCGAGACGGGCTGGATGGTCATGTGCGATCTCCATGGACGCTGCGGTCAGATTCCGCACACCGCCCACGGAGGCTATGCCGTCCACGAAGTTCAGGGGGGCGTGGTCCCCACGTTCGGAGCCCGGGACTACCGGGCGGCGGAGTCGCTGAACTCGGGTATCAGTGGACGTTAAGTCCGGTCTTCCTCGGTTCGTGATCCCGGATAACCGCCCTGCTCGAGCAGCGGGTGTCCGATCAGGAGGCGATCGCCCGCCTCCGCGTCAAAGTCATCGAATTGGGAGGCGATCCATGACCCGTGCAGAACGGGCACTCGCCGGGAGCTGGCGATGGATCGCCGTCCTCTGCTGGCTGCTGGCACTCTCCGGCGCCGCCGTCATCATCTGGGGCCGCATCGCAGCCGAGGGCCACCGTGCCGATCAGTACGCTGCCGAGGCAGACCGTCGCGGCAGCGCCGTGTCGACGCTGGCCGGCGACGTCCGGGCGCTGAGGGCGCAGGTGAAGGCCAAGGGCGGGACGCCCGTTGCTCCCGACCCGACCAAAGCCGTACCGAATCTGCCAGCGAGGGCTCAGGTGCCGGTGCCGATCCCCGGCCCGCCGGGACCTCCCGGGCCTTCCGGCGTACCCGGCAGGGACGCGCCCACCATCACCCCGCCGCCCGGACCATCTGGAGCCTCGGGTGCGCCCGGCGCTCCTGGCGCCAGCGTGACCGGGCCACCGGGACCCGCGGGCCCTTCCGGGGCACCCGGCAAGGACGGGCGAGACGGCACCGACGGCAAGGACGGCAGGAACGGGCAGCCGCCAGCTGGCTGGACGTTCACGTACAACGGCCAGACGTACACGTGCAGCCCCGTCTCGGACTTCGACCCGGACAACCCCCGCTACACATGCGACTCGTCGCAGCCGAGCGACGGCAACGGAGGCGGCGGAGGCGGAGGCACCGGCCTGCTCGGTCTGGCTCTCGACCCACGCCGCAGATACGCATAAGGACGCCCCCTGCACGGCCCAATACGGGCTGTGCAGGGGGCGTTTCGTCATGCCTGGGGTGGATCGCCCGCGACGAAGCTGCCCTTGCCGCGCACAGTGACGACCAGGCCCCGCTCAACCAGCAGTTGCACTGCGGCCCGCGCGGTCGGCCGGGACACGGAGAACTCCTCGACGATCCCCGCTTCGGACGGGATGCGGCGCCGCGGCGGGTAGGTGCCGTCAGCGATGCGGGCAGCGAGGACCGCGGCGATCTGCTCGTACAGAGGCTCGGGCCCGTCGAGATCCACGGTCATATATCGACCGTAGGAGCCATACGACGATGCTTCTCGTCGTGTGACGTCACCTGACAACACCTGACAAGTGGCGTAGCGTCGACAAGAAAGGACCCCCGCAGCCTGGCAGGGCTCGGGGGCGTGGCCGACTGGTTGGAGTCGACATGGCTGAGCCTACGCAGACCATCTCCCCTGCGCCTACTCCCGGGCGCTGGTGCCACTGGCACAAGGGGCCGTCTCAGACCGCCGTCGCGGTGCAGGCGGTCGAGGCGGGCAGCGGGCCGGGATTCACGCTGTACGCGTGTGCGCCGTGTCGCGAGCAGCGGCACCTCACCCCTCTCACTGCCCAGCCGTGACCGGGCGGCCTCTGCCGCCAGCCCCCAGCTTGAGCCGCGCCGTCTACTCCGGCTGGGCCTGCGTCTGGTGCGGTGCCTCGCTGCGCCGTGGCGGCGAGCCGGCCGGGCGGGCGCGCGGCAGCGTCGGCGCTCACGTCCTGGACGTAGACGTCTACCAGTACCTGCCCGGCGCGGGCTGCAGCTCCCTCAGATCCAAGCAGTCAGGAGACGACTGATGCCCTTGTGCGCCCGCTGCGACCAGCCCATCGAGGGCGAGCCGGCCACCTACGACCACATGTCCCCCAGTGCGGGCGGGGCCACGGTGTACCTGTGCCCGACCAACTGCCAGCCCGTCCCGCACCAGACCACCCCCACGAGGCGCGTACAGCGTCCCCGGCCGTCCGGCCGCCGTCGCAACCGGTGAGTTTCTGACGGCGGGTGGACCCCGCGGCCCCGACCGGAGCGCCGGCCCGGTCGGGGCCGTTTCATGTCTAGATCGTTTACCCTTCGGGCCAGCAAGCGATCTCCCGCGTGTCGCTCCGCCGCTTCGAGTCCCTGAGGGAGCACAGTCGGCGCAGGTGAAAACGTTCCTGCACCGAAGGGCTTTGGTGGGGCGGGTGGGACTCGAACCCACGGCCGACGGATTATGAGTCCGCTGCTCTAACCGGCTGAGCTACCGCCCCATAGCGGCGTGTCGCGTACAAGTGTGCGCGCCGTCTGCCGCAGCATAGCCGCTCATACGATCTCCTGCTTCAGGATGGTCGGCTTCTGCGCTGCTCATGACCTTGAGGACAGCGCCGCAGGCGCGGCGGTTCCGCCGGGCATGAAAAAGGACCCCCCAGGGGTCCTCGTTCATCGCGCTCCCCCGACTGGACTCGAACCAGTAACCTGCCGGTTAACAGCCGGCTGCTCTGCCAATTGAGCTACGGAGGACCGAAGCTCCCCCGACTGGACTCGAACCAGTAACCTGCCGGTTAACAGCCGGCTGCTCTGCCAATTGAGCTACGGAGGATCGCCTCGTTTGCATCGAACGTACCTCCCCGGGTATTCGCCAGGGGGCGCTCGCTCGCTGCGACACATACATTAGCGCAAGCAGGGGGGTGGTCCGCCAATCGGTTCGCCCCGGCGCCCACGTCGCACCGCAGACCTAGGCAAAGGAAGGGTGGCAGCCATGCGCTACCGGCTCACGTTCGTCGCCGGACTGGCCCTCGGTTACGTACTCGGCACGAGGGCCGGACGCGAGCGCTACGAGCAGCTGAAGAAGTCCGCTCGGCGGATCGCGCAGAACCCGGCCGTCCGCAACACGGCCGAGTCCGCCGCCCAGCAGGGCCGCCAGTACGCCGGCAAGGCCTTCCACACGGTCAGCGACCGGGTCGGCGACCGGGTCCCGGAGACGGTGGCCCAGCGGGTGCGTTCCCTTCGGGAGCGGAACCTGAACGGCACGCCCGAGGACGACTGGGGCTCCAGCAACACGTAGGCGTGCGCGCATCCCCACCCCCTTGGGCGCCCCGGGCCACCGCATCCACAGGAATGCTGCAAAATTCAGGGCATGGGGATAGTCGCCGGCTTGGACAGCTCACCGGACTTCACGCGCATCGTGGTCTGCGATTCGGACACCGGTGCCGTACTGCGGCAGGGGTACGCCCCGCATCCAGTGGAGGGCCGGCCCAGCGACGTGGACCCGCAGGCCTGGCTGCTCTCCCTCGGTGAGGCGGCCGGCGGCGGCCTCCTGGAGGGCGTACAGGCCATCGGTGTGTCGGCCCAGCAGAACGCGCTGGTCCCGCTGGACGCCCAGGGCAACACCGTGCGCCCGGCGCTGGTCGGCGGCGACAAGCGGGCGCAGGTCGCGGCGGCGGATCTCGTCGACGCCGTCGGCGGCCGGGAGGCCTGGGCGCAGGCCGTCGGGTGCGTACCGGCCGCCGCGCAACCGGTCACCAAGCTGCGCTGGCTCGCCAAGAGCGAGCCCGAGAACGCCCGCCGCACGGCCGTACTGCTCCAGGCGCACGACTGGCTGGTCTGGCAGTTGCTCGGACGGCCGGTCAGAAGGACCACCGATCGCGGTGGGGCGTCCGGTACCGGGTACTGGTCGGCGGCCACCGGCGCCTACCGGCCCGACCTGGTCGAGCTGGCGCTCGGTCATCAGGCGATGCTGCCGGAGGTGATCGGCCCGTCGGACGCGGCCGGTACGACCCCGGAGGGGCTGCTGATCTCCGCCGGGACCGGGGAGACCATGGCCGCCGCGTTCGGGCTCGGGATCGGGCTGGGGGACGCCGTCGTCTCCCTCGGCGCCTCCGGGTCCGTGATGGCCGTGCACCCCGAGGCCCTCGCCGACCAGTCCGGGATGATCACCTCGCTCGCCGACGCCACCGGCATGCACCTGCCGGTCGTGACCACTCTGAACGCCGTGCGGACCCTGCGCGGGACCGCCGAACTCCTCGGGCTGCCGGACCTGGAGAGCCTGTCCGAGCTGGCGATGAAGTCCACGCCCGGCGCGCACGGACTGGTCCTGCTCCCCTATCTGGAGGGTGAGCGGACGCCGAATCTGCCGCACACCGCCGGGACGATCGCGGGCCTCAGGCGCGAGTCGATGAAGCCCGAGCATCTGGCGCGGGCCGCGTTCGAGGGCATGCTGTGCGGGCTCGGCGACGCGCTGGACGTGCTGCGCGGGCGGGGCGTGGACGTGCGGCGGATCTTCCTGCTCGGCCCGGCTGCCGAGCTGCCCGCCGTGCAGGCCTCGGCGCCCTCGCTGTTCGGCGCGCAGGTCGTCGTACCGCAGCCCGCGGACTACGCGGCGATCGGCGCGGCCCGGCAGGCGGCCTGGGCGCTCGGTGTGTCGCAGGGCGCGCTCGATCCGCGTACCCCGCCGGCCTGGCAGGGCGCGGCGGCACAGGTGCTGGAGCCGGGCGACGAGCTGCCCGTCGGGCAGGCGGTGCGGCAGCAGTTCACGGCGGTTCGGGAGCAGACCCACCCGGGGGCGTTCCGCTCTTAGCTCAAGAGGCCGGTCCGCCGGTTATTCGGTTGAGGTAACGCGGGTGGAGTGTCCGACGATAGGGGCCAAGGGCAACCGACCAGCCCCCACCCGCCGACTCCGAGAGACGCAACGTGCTCATACGACTTCTGCGGACCTATCTCAGGCCCTACAGGAAACCCATCGCCCTCCTGGTGCTGCTGCAGTTCCTCCAGACCTGCGCCACCCTCTACCTGCCCACGCTGAACGCGCACATCATCGACAACGGTGTCGTGAAGGGGGACACGGACTACATCCTGTCCTTCGGCGCCCTGATGATCGGCATCTCGCTCGCGCAGGTCGTCTGCAACATCGGCGCCGTGTACTTCGGCGCGCGGACCGCCTCCGCGCTCGGCAGGGACGTGCGCGGTGCCGTCTTCGACCGCGTGCAGTCCTTCTCCGCGCGCGAGGTGGGTCACTTCGGGGCGCCCTCGCTCATCACGCGTACGACGAACGACGTACAGCAGGTCCAGATGCTGGCCCTGATGACGTTCACGCTGATGGCGTCGGCGCCCATCATGTGCGTGGGCGGCATCGTGCTGGCGCTCGGCCTGGACGTGCCGCTGTCCGGGGTGCTCGTCGCCGTCGTGCCGGTGCTGGCGATCTGCGTGACGCTCATCGTGCGCCGGCTGCGCCCGCTGTTCCGGTCGATGCAGGTCCGCCTGGACACGGTGAACCGGGTGCTGCGCGAGCAGATCACCGGCAACCGGGTGATCCGCGCCTTCGTGCGCGACGAGTACGAGCAGGGCCGGTTCGGGAAGGCCAACGGCGACCTGACCGAGATGCAGCTGGCCACCGGCCGGATGCTCGCGCTGATGTTCCCGATCGTCATGACGGTGGTGAACCTGTCGTCCATCGCGGTGGTGTGGTTCGGCGCGCACCGCATCGACAGCGGCGGAATGCAGATCGGCGACCTGACCGCCTTCCTCGCCTATCTGATGCAGATCGTCATGTCCGTGATGATGGCGACCTTCATGTTCATGATGGTGCCGCGCGCGGAGGTGTGCGCCGAGCGCATCGACGAGGTCCTCGGCACCGACTCCAGCGTGGTGCCGCCCCTCGCGCCGGTCACCGAGCTGCGCCGGCACGGCCACCTGGAGATCCGAGGCGCGGGCTTCCGCTATCCGGGTGCCGAGGAGCCGGTGCTGAAGTCCATCGACCTGGTGGCCCGGCCCGGTGAGGTGACGGCCGTGATCGGCTCCACCGGCAGCGGCAAGTCGACGCTGCTCGGGCTGGTCCCGCGGCTGTTCGACGCCACCGAGGGCGAGGTGCTCGTCGACGGCGTGGACGTCCAGGAGGTCGACCCGAGGCTGCTGGCGAAGACAGTCGGCCTGGTGCCGCAGAAGCCGTACCTGTTCGCGGGGACGGTCGCCACCAACCTGCGCTACGGCAACCCGGACGCCACCGACGAGGAGCTGTGGCACGCGCTTGAGGTGGCGCAGGCCAAGGAGTTCGTGAGCAAGCTGGAGGGCGGCCTCGACGCGCCGATCGCGCAGGGCGGCACGAACGTCTCCGGCGGCCAGCGCCAGCGGCTCGCCATCGCCCGCACCCTGGTGCAGCGGCCGGAGATCTACCTCTTCGACGACTCCTTCTCCGCGCTCGACTACGCCACCGACGCGGCCCTGCGCGGCGCGCTCGCCCGCGAGACAGCCGAGGCGACCGTCGTCATCGTCGCCCAGCGGGTGGCGACCATCCGGGACGCGGACCGGATCATCGTGCTGGACGAGGGCCGGGTCGTCGGCTCCGGCCGGCACCACGAGCTGATGGCGGGCAACGAGACCTACCGGGAGATCGTGCTCTCCCAGCTGACGGAAGCGGAGGCTGCCTGATGGCCGGGCCCATGGGACGCATGATGGCCGGGGGCGGCCCCGACCAGCGCTCGATGGACTTCAAGGGGTCGGGCAAGCGGCTCGTCTCCCTTTTCAGACCGGAACGGGTCACGATCTACGGCCTGCTGCTGTGCGTGGTCGTCAGCGTGACCCTCAGCGTGATCGGCCCGAAGATCCTCGGCAGGGCCACCGACCTGGTCTTCGCCGGCATCATCGGCCGGCAGATGCCGGCCGGGGCCACCAAGGAGCAGGTCCTCGACCGGATGCGGGCCCATGGCCAGGGCTCCATCGCGGACATGCTGAAGAGCACCGACTTCACGCCCGGCAAGGGCATCGACTTCGGTGCCGTCGGCAACGTCCTGCTGCTCGCGCTGTGTACGTTCATGGTCGCCGGCCTGCTGATGGCGGTGGCCACCCGGCTGGTCAACCGGGCCGTGAACCGCACGATGTACCGGATGCGCGAGTCCGTGCAGGCGAAGCTGTCGCGGCTGCCGCTGTCGTACTTCGACAAGCGCCAGCGCGGCGAGGTGCTCTCCCGCGCGACCAACGACATCGACAACATCGGGCAGACGCTCCAGCAGTCGATGGGGCAGCTGATCAACTCGCTGCTGACCATCATCGGCGTGCTCGTGATGATGTTCTACGTCTCCTGGATCCTGGCGCTGGTCGCCCTGGTCACCGTGCCGCTGTCGTTCCTGGTGGCCACCCGGGTCGGCAAGCGCTCGCAGCCGCACTTCGTGCAGCAGTGGCGCTCCACCGGCAAGCTGAACGCGCACGTCGAGGAGATGTACACCGGGCACACCCTGGTGAAGGTGTTCGGCCGGCAGGAGGAGTCGGCGAAGCAGTTCGCCGAGCAGAACGAGGCGCTGTACGAGGCCGGGTTCAAGGCGCAGTTCAACAGCGGTGTCATGCAGCCGCTGATGATGTTCGTGTCGAACCTGAACTACGTGCTCGTGGCGGTGGTCGGTGGCCTGCGGGTCGCATCCGGCGCCCTGTCCATCGGTGACGTCCAGGCCTTCATCCAGTACTCGCGGCAGTTCTCGATGCCGTTGACGCAGGTCGCGTCGATGGCGAACCTGGTGCAGTCCGGTGTCGCCTCGGCCGAGCGGATCTTCGAACTCCTGGACGCGGAGGAGCAGGAGGCGGATCCGGTGCCGGGCGAGCGGCCGGCACAGCTGCGCGGCCGGGTGCGGCTGGAGCACGTGTCCTTCCGGTACGACCCGGAGAAGCCGCTGATCGAGGACCTCTCGCTCACGGTGGAGCCCGGTCACACGGTCGCGATCGTCGGTCCGACGGGCGCGGGCAAGACCACGCTGGTCAACCTGCTGATGCGGTTCTACGACGTGTCGGGCGGCCGGATCACCCTCGACGGGGTCGACATCCGGAAGATGTCCCGGGACGAACTCCGGTCCGGGATCGGCATGGTGCTGCAGGACACCTGGCTGTTCGGCGGCACGATCGCGGAGAACATCGCGTACGGGGCGTCCAGGGAGGTCACCCGCGGGGAGATCGAGGAGGCGGCACGGGCGGCGCACGCCGACCGGTTCATCCGCACCCTCCCCGAGGGGTACGACACCGTGATCGACGACGAGGGCACGGGCGTCAGCGCGGGTGAGAAGCAGCTCATCACCATCGCGCGGGCCTTCCTGTCCGACCCGACGATCCTGGTGCTGGACGAGGCGACGAGTTCGGTCGACACCCGGACCGAGGTGCTGATCCAGAAGGCGATGGCGAAGCTGGCCGCGGGACGGACGTCGTTCGTGATCGCGCACCGGCTGTCGACGATCCGCGACGCGGACACGATTCTCGTCATGGAGAACGGGTCGATCGTGGAACAGGGCGCGCACGCCGAGCTGTTGGCGGCCGACGGTGCGTACGCCCGGCTGTACAAGGCCCAGTTCGCGCAGGCCGTGGCCGAGGTGGACTAGGCACGGGGGGGCCGCCGTCCGGCGGCCCCCTTTCAGTCCAGGTAGCCCCTGAGCTGGTCCGCGAAGGCGTGGTCCCGGAGCTTGCTGAGGGTCTTGGACTCGATCTGCCGTATCCGCTCCCGGGTCACCCCGAACAGCCGGCCTATCTCCTCCAGCGTGCGGGGGCGGCCGTCGATGAGGCCGTAGCGGAGCTGGACGACCTTGCGCTCGCGCTCACCGAGGGTGGACAGCACGGCCTCCAGGTGCTGCCGGAGCAGCAGGAACGCCGCCGACTCCACCGGGCTCGCCGCGTCGCCGTCCTCGATCAGGTCGCCGAGGGCCACGTCGTCCTCCTCGCCGACCGGGGCGTGCAGCGAGACCGGTTCCTGGGCCAGGCGCAGCACCTCGGAGACCCGCTCGGGCGGCAGGTCGAGGTGCGCGGCGACCTCCTCGGGCGTCGGCTCGTAGCCCCGCTCCTGGAGCATGCGGCGCTGCACCCGGACGACCCGGTTGATCAGCTCCACCACGTGCACCGGGACGCGGATGGTGCGGGCCTGGTCGGCGAGGGCCCGGGACATGGCCTGGCGGATCCACCAGGTGGCGTACGTCGAGAACTTGTAGCCGCGGGCGTAGTCGAACTTCTCCACCGCCCGGATCAGCCCGAGGTTGCCCTCCTGGACCAGGTCGAGCATGGTCAGCCCGCGCCCGACGTACCGCTTGGCGACGGAGACCACGAGCCGCAGATTGGCCTCGATCAGCCGCCGCTTGGCCATCCGGCCCATCACCACGAGCCGGTCCAGATCCAGGGCCAACTCGCTGTCCAGATCGGGGGTGTTGCCCAGCTTCTCCTCGGCGAACAGGCCGGCCTCGACGCGGCGGGCGAGTTCGACCTCCTCGGCGGCGGTGAGCAGCGGGATGCGGCCGATCTCGCGCAGGTACTGGCGGAACAGATCGGCCGAGGGGCCGCCGGTGTCGGCCCGGGCCGCGACCGGTGGCTCGGCGGGCTCGGCGGCCTCCAGCGGTTCGCCGTCCTCCTCGGGCTCGTCCACGAGCGCCTCCGCCGGTGGTTCCGCCGGCTCGGCGTGCACCGCCTCCGCGTGGAGGGCGGAGCGGCTCTGCGGGGGCACGGCCACGAGGACGTCCAGCTCTGCGTCCGGCTCGTCCGCGGTCGTGCCGGTGGTACTGGTGGTACTGGTGGCGCTGTCGGTCTGAGTGAGGGTCTGGGTCTGCACGGGGGCGACCTCCAGGATGATCGCTGCTGAAGGTGTGCGGCAGCGGTACTTCGGGAGCGGAGAGTCGACGGCCTGCGCACCGAGGACTCGGGCACCGGACCCAGTGTGGGGTACGACACATCCCCGCCACGAGGGGCTTGCGGTGACTTTTTGCGTCCGGTTCGTGACCGGACGGTGATCGGCGTAGGAAAACCGGGGGCCGTGTACGGCCTTGATCTGGGAGGATTCCCGGGTGTCCGGACTTCTGTACGAAAGCCATGTCACCGTCCGCTGCGCCGACCCCGCCGAGACGGAGCGGCTGCGCGGCTGGGCGGACGCGGCCGGGCTGAAGCTGACGCACATCGTGCTGGCCCGCGGGCGGATGCGGGACCAGCCGATGCTGACCCTGGCCGGTTCGGCCTCGTACGCCGAGCAGTCGGCGCGGGCGGACCGGACGGTGGCGGCGCTGCGCTCGGCGGGTTTCACGCCGGTCCGGGTGAAGACGGAGTCGGTGCCGTGGGCGCCGGAGGTGCCGGACGGGCCGTGCGGGGGCGCGCACTATTTCGAGCACCATGTGAAGCTCCTGCTGGACGCCGGCGCGGACCTCGCCGAACTGGCCGCGCGGGTGGTCCCGCACGGCGCGCACCTGTCGTGGAACGCGCGCCGGGTGCGCGAGGGCGGACGGCACGAGCGGTTCGTGACGCAGCGCTGCCGGGGCGTCCGCGACGCGGAGGCCGAAGAGGCGCTGCGGCTGCTGCTCGCGGAGCTGGACGGGCTCGAAGTGCTGGGCGTGGAACGGGAGTTCGTGCTGTACGACAGCGACGAGTCGGTGGACGACGGGTGGATCGAGGAGCGGGCCGTGCAGGAGGTGCGGGCATGAGCGGGGCGTGGGACAGCTTCGGGTGGCGCAGCGAGGAGATACCGCACGAGCCGCTGGACGAGACGACTCGGCGGGCGAACGACCTGCCGCGCACGCTGACCTGGGTATCCGGCGGCGACGTCACCCAGCGCCCCGTCTTCGAACCGGCCCTCAAGCAGTACCAGAACGCCTATCGCGCCACCGACCCCGTCTTCGCCGACCGGCACGCGGCGAGGCCTGGCGTACGGCCCGGCGGCGGGCGCTGCACCTGGTCCTGGCCGCGATCGCCGACTCGGAGTGGGCGGACGCGCTGGTGCTGCGCGGCAGCCTGCTGATGTCGCTGTGGTTCGGGGAGGCGGCCCGCGAGCCCGGTGACCTGGACTTCGTCGTCGTACCGGCGGACTGGGGGATCGAGGAGGCGCGCACGAACCGGATGATCCGGGGGATTGCGGAGGCCGCGCAGGCCTGCGGGGGTGAGGTCGGCTTCTCGGCGCGGGACGCGGTCGTGGAGGACATCTGGACCTACGAGCGCGTCCCCGGCCGCCGCATGGTCCTGCCCTGGTCGGCTCCCGGCCTGCCCGGCGGGCACGTACAGCTGGACTTCGTCTTCAACGAGCGGCTGCCGCAGGCACCCGAGCCGGTGGAGCTGCCGGGCGGCGCGGTGCTGCTCGCCGCGACGCCGGGGCTGTCGCTGGTGTGGAAGCTCATGTGGCTGATCACCGACCTCTACCCGCAGGGCAAGGACCTGTACGACGCCGTCCTGCTCGCCGAGCGCCATCCGCTCTCCCACGAGCTGCTGCAACAGGTGCTCAGGGAGTCCGGTGAGTGGCCCAACCCCGCCACGGAGAAGCCGGTCCCCCTGGCGGACCTGGCGGAGGCGGCCCACCAGGTCGAGTGGCACCACTTCGTCACCGAGTACCCCCAGTTCACCGACCGCGAGCGGGAATTCGCGGACCGGCTGGTGCGTGCGGTGACCAAGGCCTTCCCGCCCGAGGCCGGCTAGAGCGCCTCCGCGCCCCGCTCGCGCAACGCCTGGTCGTACTGCTGCAGCACCCACATCTCGTTCTGTACGGCGGCCAGCCGGGCGGGGTCGCCGCCGGTGGCGAGGCGGGTCAGCTGGGACTGGATGTCGTGGATGCGGCGCTCGACGGCGCGGCGGCGGATCTGGACCAGGACCGTGCCGGCGTAGGTCTCGTCGACCGTGCGGCGCAGGATCGGCTCGACGGCCAGCTCGGTGACCATCGCGCGGACGGTGTCGTCCGGGGCCGCCTCCCGGACCCTGACCAGGTATTCCTGCGGGTCGGACACGCCGTACTCGGCGCCGCCCGCCTCCGCGATCGCCTGGCGCACGGCCGCGTACGGCGGCGCGGTGAACTCGTCCACGCCGTAGGCGTCGAAGGCCGGGGAGACCAGCTCGGGGCGCTGGAGGGCGAGTTTGAGCAGTTCGCGTTCGGCGGCGTAGACGGGGTTGCGCAGGGTGAGGGCCGGGCCGCTGCTCGCCGGGCGCGGCGCCGCCGCCCACTGCTGGTCGGCCGGGCGGGAACGGCCCTGCTGCTGCGAGCCCTTGCCCTCCCGGGCCCAGCGGGCCAGCTGAGCTACGCGCCGGACCACGAACTGGGTGTCGAGGATGCCGAGCATGCCGGCCAGCTCGACGGCGACCTCGTGCTGGGCGCCGCTGTTCTTGATGCGGGCGACGATCGGCGCGGCCTCGTCCAGCGCCGCCGCGCGGCCGGCCGGCGTGTCCAGGTCGTAGCGGCTCACGATCTGGCGGAGCGCGAACTCGAACAGGGGGGTCCGCGGCTCGGCCAGGTCCGCCACCGCCTCGTCGCCCTTGGCCAGGCGCAGCTCGCAGGGGTCCATGCCGTCGGGCGCGATGGCGATGTAGGTCTCGGCGGCGAACTTCTGGTCGTCCTCGAAGGCGCGCAGGGCCGCCTTCTGGCCGGCCACGTCGCCGTCGAAGGTGAAGATCACGCGTGCGCTGCCGTTGTCCATCAGCAGCCGGCGGAGGATCTTGATGTGCTCGCCGCCGAAGGCCGTGCCGCAGGTCGCGATCGCGGTCGTCACTCCGGCGAGATGGCAGGCCATGACGTCGGTGTAGCCCTCGACCACGACCGCGCGGCTGCTCTTGGCGATCTCCTTCTTCGCCAGGTCGATGCCGTACAGCACCTGGCTCTTCCGGTAGATCGCCGTGTCGGGCGTGTTCAGGTACTTCGGGCCGTTGTCCGCCTCGTACAGCTTGCGGGCGCCGAAGCCGACGACCTCGCCGCCGATGTCGCGGATGGGCCACATCAGGCGGCCCCGGAAGCGGTCGATGGGGCCGCGGCGGCCCTCCTGGGACAGCCCGGAGAGGATCAGCTCCTTGTCGGTGAATCCCTTGCCGCGCAGGTAGCGGGTGAGGTGGTCCCAGCCCTGGGGGCTGTAGCCGACGCCGAAGTGGACGGCGGCGGCCTGGTCGAAGCCGCGCTCGGCGAGGAAGACCCGGCCGGTCTCGGCCTCGGGGCTGGTGGCGAGCTGCTCTGCGTACCACTGCGCGGCGATCTTGTGCGCCTCGACCAGGCGGATGCGCTCGCCGCGCTGGTGGGCCGGGTTGTACCCGCCCTCCTCGTAACGCAGGGTGATGCCGGCCTGGGCGGCGAGCCGCTCGACCGCCTCCGAGAAGGAGAGGTGGTCCACCTTCATCACGAAGGTGATGGTGTCGCCGCCCTCCTGGCAGCCGAAGCAGTGGAAGAGTCCCTTGCTCGGGCTGACCTGGAAGGACGGCGACTTCTCGTCGTGGAACGGGCACAGACCCTTGAGGTTGCCGCCGCCCGCGTTGCGCAGCTGGAGGTACTCGGAGACCACGGCGTCGATCGGGACCGCGTCCCGTACCGCCTTCACGTCCTCGTCGTTGATCCGTCCTGCCACGCGTGAATTCTACGGGGGTGCTGTGACAGTCCCGGTCCTCAGGAGGTGAGGCTGTCCAGCGGCACGTGCGGGTCGGCCAGGGCCTCCGTGTCCACCTGGGCCTTGGCCCGGATCAGCTTCTGGATCTGCTCTGTGACATCCCACACGTTCACGTTCATCCCGGCCAGCACGCGTCCCTCCCTCACCCAGAACGCGATGAACTCCCGTTTCCCGGCGTCGCCCCGGATCACCACCTGGTCGTACGACCCGGCCGGCGCCCACCCGCTGTACTCCATGCCCAGGTCGTACTGGTCGGTGAAGAAGTACGGCACACGGTCGTACGTCACGTCCTGGCCCAGCATCGCGCGGGCCGCCGCCGGGCCGCCGTTCAGCGCGTTCGCCCAGTGCTCGACCCGCATCCGGGTGTCGAACAGGGCGAGGGGGAAGTTCGCCACGTCACCGGCCGCGTAGATGTCCGGGTCGGAGGTGCGCAGCCGCTCGTCGACGACGATGCCGCCGCCGTGCGCCCGGTCGGCGATCTCCAGGCCCGCCGCCTCCGCGAGGCCGACCCGGGGCGCCGCCCCGATCGCGGCCAGGACGTCGTGCGCCGGGTGCTCCTCGCCGTCGTCGGTGCGGGCCGCGAGGACCATGCCGTCCTGGCCGACGATCTCGGTGAGCTGCCGCCCGAAGTGGAAGCGGACGCCGTGCTCGCGGTGCAGCTCCGCGAAGACCCCGCCCAGCTCGGGGCCGAGGACGCCGTGCAGCGGGGTCGGCGCCGGTTCGAGCACCGTGACCTCCGCGCCGTACTCGCGGGCCGCCGCCGCGACCTCCAGGCCGATCCAGCCGGCGCCCGCGATCACGATGTGCCCGTTGTCCCGGCCGAGCGAGCTCAGCACGCCCTTGAGCCGCTCGGCGTGCGCGAGCCGGCGCAGATGGTGCACGCCCGCCAGGTCGGTGCCCGGGATGTCCAGGCGGCGGGGCTCGGCACCGGTGACCAGCAGCAGCTTGTCGTAGCGCACGAGGGTGCCGTCGTCGCCGAAGCGGACCGTCTTCGCGCCGCGGTCGATGCGGTCCACGAACTGGCCGAGGTGCAGCTCGATGTCGTTCTGCGCGTACCAGGCCGGTTCGTGCACGAAGACGCTGTCGCGCTCCTCCTTGCCGAGCAGATACCCCTTGGACAGCGGCGGTCGCTCGTAGGGGTGGTCGCGCTCGTCACTGATCAGTATCACCCGGCCGGTGAAGCCCTCCGCCCGGAGCGTCTCGGCCGCCTTCGCGCCGGCGAGTCCGCCCCCGACGATGACGAATGTCTGATCCGCGTCGACCACTTGATGCCTCCTCGTAAGGGTGCCGCCACATGCGAGCGTCCCGCACCGGGCGTGCTGCGGGAAGAGGGAGTGACCCGATCAGGCCACGGACGGTCATGTTCCTCTCACATATGCCCCGTAAGTCTCGCGTGCAGCGAGCGCGCGGAGGCGTCGGTGAGGGAGGCGATCTGGTCGACGATCACCCGCTTGCGTGCGTGGTCGTCGCCTGCCCCGTCGAACAGTGCCCGAAACTGGGGATCCAGCCCGTCCGGCGCGCGGGCGGTGAGCGCCTCCGCCAGTTCCGCCACGACGACCCGCTGGTCCGCGCGCAGCCGCTCCTGCTCGGCGCGCTGCATCACGTACCGGTCCGCGACCGCCTTGAGCACCGCGCACTCCATGCGGGCCTCGCGGGGTACGACGAGCTCGGCGTCGTACCGGGTGAGCCGACCGGTGCCGTACGCGGCGCGGGTGGCGCCCTCGGCGGCCAGGCAGAACCGGCCGATGAGCTGGCTGGTGGCGTCCTTCAGCCGGGCCTGGGCGACCGCGGTGCCGTCGTAGCCGTGCGGCCACCACTCCTCGTCCTGGAGCCGGTCGAGGGCGGCGGAGAGTTCGGCCGGGTCGGTGCCGGCCGGGACGTACCGGCCGATGGCGACCTCGAACACCGCCTGCCGCTCGGGCTCGGCGTGCAGGCAGTTGGGGTCGATGTGGCCGGCGTGCAGGCCGTCCTCGACGTCGTGCACCGAGTACGCCACGTCGTCCGACCAGTCCATGACCTGGGCCTCGAAGCAGGTGCGGGTGCCCGGGGCGTGCGCTCTGACCCAGTCGAACACCGGGCGGTCGTCCTCGTAGACCCCGAACTTCCTCGACGCCGGGTCGGTGGGGTGGGCGCCGCGCGGCCAGGGGTACTTGGTGGCGGCGTCGAGGGTGGCGCGGGTGAGGTTGAGGCCGACCGAGCGGTCCTCGGTGAACCGTTTGGGCTCGATGCGGGTGAGGAGCCTGAGGGACTGGGCGTTGCCCTCGAAGCCGCCGCAGTCGTCGGCGAAGGCGTTCAGGGCCTGTTCGCCGTTGTGGCCGAAGGGCGGGTGGCCGAGGTCGTGGGCCAGGCAGGCGGCCTCCACCAGGTCGGGGTCACAGCCGAGGGCCGCGCCCAGCTCCCGGCCCACCTGGGCGCATTCGAGTGAGTGGGTGAGCCTTGTTCTGGGGCTGGCGTCCCAGGCGCTGGCGCTGCGCTCGCCCGGCGTGACGACCTGTGTCTTGCCGGCGAGGCGCCGTAGGGCCGCGCTGTGCAGGATGCGGGCGCGGTCGCGTTGGAAGGCGGTGCGGCCGGGGCGTTTGTCCGGCTCGGGGGCCCAACGCTCCGCTGAGGTCGGGTCGTAGGTTCCGTTGGGTGTGCCTTCCATGATTCGACAGTAAGCGTCGGCAGTGACAAAAGGGTGTTGGCGGTGCGCCCAATCGTCTGCCGGGGTGTGTCGTTCGGCGGGCGCGGGTGCGTGCCCCGCGGGTTGCCTCAGGCCGAAGCCAGTTCCGCCTGCCTCGTCACCCGTGCCTGGTCGTACCGGTGCAGGATCAGCCGGGCCATCGCCGGGTGGGCGCCCAGAGGAGCCGAGGCTATCCACGGGGCCTGGTCCGCGCACTGCGTCGCGAAACGTCCCGGAGCCGTGAAGTACGAGGCGATCGCCACCCGGTGCCGGCCCCTGGCGGCCAGGGCCCGTACCGCCGTCGGGACGGTCGGGGTCGCCGCCGAGGCGTAGGCCGGGACGACCGGCACCCCCAGCCGATCCGCGAGGAGGCGGGCCGTGCGGCGGGTGTCGGTGGCCGAGTCGGGGTCGCGGGAACCGGCGGCGGCCAGGACGACCGCGCTCGCACGGCGCGCGGCCGGGTCCATGACCGTGGGCCAGCCGGCCTCGACCAGGCGGTCGTAGAGGGCCTCCACCAGCAGCGGGTGCGGGCCGAGCGGGGCCGCCAGGCGGGTGGGTCCCGGGGCGGCGGCGGCCATCCCGGGGATGTCCTGCTTGACGTGGTAGCCGCGGGAGAGGAGCAGCGGGACCAGGACGGCGGAGGTGTCGCCGAGCGCGGCGAGGGTGTCCGGGAGCAGGGGCTCGTTCAGCTCGATGTGGCCGAGGTGGACGGAAAGAGCGGGGCGCAGTTCGCGCACCCGGTCCGCCAGCGTCCGTACGGTCTCCAGCGCGCGCGGGTCGCGGCTGCCGTGGGCGACCAGGACGAGGGCGGGCGGGGCCGTGCGGCGGTGGCCGAGCGGCGAGACCAGCCGGAGCCGGCTGGCGAGCTGGCTGCTGATGCTGTCCATGAGGTGCGCCGTGCTGTCGAGGTGGACGCGGAACTCGGACCGGGGAGGATGCGACGCCGTCATGAAAGGATCCTGATGGCGCCAGGTTGCGTGGCCGTTGCCGGGCCGTCACGAGCGTTTTCCGCCGCTTCACGTCGTACGGATGCCCGATGTGAGGCGAACCGGACGGCCGCCGGTGACGTCCTCCATGGTCGGAACCGGTCGGAGCCGATCCCTGGGGGGCCGTATGAAGATCCGTCGACCGCGGCTGCCGCGCACCCGCACGGGACAGCGGCGGCTGGTGCAGGCCGTGATGGCCGGGTGTGTGCTGGCGCTGCTGCCGGCGACCTGGCTGTTCGTGTCCACGGCGGACCGGCTGCGCACGACGGCGGACGCCCCGCGCACCCAGGTCGCCATGGTGTTCGGGGCCGGGCTGTGGAACGGGGAGCCGTCGCCGTATCTCGCGCACCGGCTGGACGCGGCGGCGAAGCTGTACCGGGCGGGGCGGGTCGAGGTCGTCCTGGTGACCGGGGACAACAGCCGCAAGGACTACGACGAGCCCGACGCGATGCGCGCCTACCTCAGGAAGCACGGGGTGCCGGACAAGCGGATCGTCAGCGACTACGCCGGGTTCGACACCTGGGACTCCTGTGTGCGGGCCAGGAAGATCTTCGGCGTGGACCGGGCCGTGCTGATCAGCCAGGGGTTCCACATCCGGCGGGCGGTGGCGCTGTGCGAGGCGGCGGGGGTGGACTCGTACGGGGTCGGGGTCGACGCCAAGCACGATGTGACCTGGTACTTCGGCGGGACGCGCGAGGTGTTCGCGGCGGGCAAGGCGGTGCTGGACGCTGTGTTCCATCCGGATCCGACGTTCCTCGGGCCACGGGAGAACGGGGTCGCCAAGGCGCTGGCGGGGGCGCGGGGCTGAGGTGGAGATCACGGACCTGACGCCCGCCGAGCGCCGGGTGCGGGAGGCCTTCCCGCTCGGCAAGGGGTCGATTTCCGGGAGGGCGACGACGACCTCACGGCGTCACCGGTCCGGCGGGGAGGTCGCCGTGCCGGGCGTGTAACGGGAAGCGGCCGGGGCCGTAACACGCCCGACGCACGCTGGCGGCATGGAACCGATCGCCTCGACGCCCACCCACTGCCCGTACTGCGCCCTGCAGTGCGGGATGAACGTCACGCTCCTGCCGCAGGGGGGCGTCGAGGTGACCGAACGGACGGACTTCCCGGTGAACCGGGGCGCGCTGTGCGGCAAGGGCCGTACGGCGGCCGAGGTGCTGTCGCCGGCGGTGCGGCTGACCTCGCCGCTGGTGCGGTCCGGGGGCCGGCTGGTCGAGGCGGGCTGGGCCGAGGCCCTGGACCGGATCGCCGAGCGGCTCGGGAGCGTACGGCGGGAGTACGGCGCCGACGCGCTGGGCGTGTTCGGCGGGGGCGGGCTGACGAACGAGAAGGCGTACACGCTGGGGAAGTTCGCCCGGGTCGCGCTCGGCACCTCGCAGATCGACTACAACGGCCGGTTCTGCATGTCGTCGGCCGCGGCGGCGGGCACGAAGGCGTTCGGGCTCGACCGTGGCCTGCCCTTCCCCCTGGAGGACATCCCGAAGACCGGGTGCGTGATCCTGGTCGGCTCCAATCTCGCCGAGACCATGCCGCCGTCCCTGCGCTTCTTCACGGAACTGCGGGAGAACGGCGGCACGTTGATCGTCGTCGACCCGCGCCGCACGAGGACGGCCGAGCAGGCGGACCTGCACCTGGCCCCCCGCCCGGGCACCGATCTCGCCCTGGCCCTCGGCCTGCTGCACCTGGTGGTGGCAGAGGGCCGGACGGACGAGGAGTACATCCGGGAGCGGACCACCGGCTGGGAGCAGGCGCGTGCGGCGGCGATGGCGCACTGGCCGGAGCAGGTGGAGCGGATCACGGGGGTGTCCGTTCCCCAACTCCGGGAAGCGGTACGGCTTTTCTGCGAGCCGGAGTCGGCGATGGTGCTCACCGCCCGCGGGCCCGAGCAGCAGTCCAAGGGCACGGACACGGTGGGCGCGTGGATCAACCTGTGCCTGGCGACCGGGCGGGCGGGACGGCCGTTGAGCGGTTACGGCTGTCTGACCGGGCAGGGCAACGGGCAGGGCGGCCGCGAACACGGCCAGAAGGCCGACCAGCTGCCCGGCTACCGCAAGCTGGACGACCCGCAGGCGCGGGCGCATGTGGCCGGAGTGTGGGGCGTCGACCCGGACGCGCTTCCCGGCCCCGGACGCAGCGCGTACGAGCTGCTCGACGCCCTGGGTACGGACATCAGGGCGCTGCTGCTGATGGGCTCCAACCCGGTGGTGTCGGCGCCGCGCGCGGCCCATGTCGAAGAACGCCTCAAGTCCCTCGATTTCCTGGCCGTTTGTGACGTCGTGCTGTCGGAGACGGCCGAGCTGGCGGACGTGGTCCTGCCGGTGACGCAGTGGGCGGAGGAGACGGGCACGACGACCAGCCTGGAGGGCAGGGTCCTGCTGCGCCGCCAGGCGGTCACCCCGCCGCCCGGGGTCCGCAGCGACCTGTACGTCCTGCACCAGCTGGCGGCCCGCCTCGGCGTGGAGAAGGGCTTCCCGACCGACCCCGAGGAGGTCTTCGAGGAGCTGCGCCGGGCGAGCGCGGGCGGTCCGGCGGACTACTCGGGGATCACCTACGGGCGGCTGGCGGAGGAGAACGGGGTGTTCTGGCCGTGCCCGCAGCCGGCCGAGGACACCCCGGCCGAAGCCCACCCGGGCACCCCCCGCCTCTTCCTGGACCGCTTCGCCACGGAGGACGGCCGGGCCCGGTTCGTCGCCGTGGCGCACCGGGCCACGGCGGAGGAACCGGACGCCGACTTCCCGCTGCTGCTGACCACCGGCCGGGTGGTGTCGCAGTACCAGTCGGGGGCGCAGACGCGGCGCGTCGCCGAGCTGAACGCCGCCGCTCCCGGCCCCTTCGTGGAACTCCACCCCCGACTCGCGGCCCGTATCGGCGCGACCGAGGGGGATCCGGTGACCGTGACCTCGCGCCGGGGCCGGGCGACCGCCCCGGCCCGGATCACCTCCGCCATCCGCCCCGACACCGTCTTCATGCCCTTCCACTGGCCCGGCGAGGGCCGCGCCAACACCCTGACCAACCCGGCGCTCGACCCGACGTCCCGGATGCCGGAGTTCAAGTCGTGCGCGGTGCGGGTGGAGGTCGTAGGGCCACGGCAGTAGCGCGGATCGGCCCGTGGGTCGCGGCGGGCAGTGACCGGAGCGCGTTAGGTTCGCTGTATGTCCGACTTCGAGTAGTCCACCCTGGACGCCTACCTGGACCGCATCGGCTGGCAGGGCGGCCGGCGGCCCGTCCTGGAGACCCTGCGCGGGATACACCTGGCGCACGCGCTGTCGCTGCCCTTCGAGAACCTGGACGCCGTCTCGGGCCGGGCCCCGTCCCTCGCCCCGGCCGATCTGCTGGCCAAGATGATCCACGGCCGGCGCGGCGGCTACTGCTACGAGCACAACACCCTGCTCCGGCTGGCGCTCCAGGCGCTGGGGTTCGGGGTGACGCAGCTGGCCGGACGGGTGGTGGTGGGCGCGGACACGCCCGAGAGCCGTCCGCGCACCCACACGATGCTGCGGGTCGCGGTGCCGGGCGAGCCGGAGCCGTACCTCGCGGACGTCGGCTTCGGCGCGGTCGGCGCGCTGCTGCTGCCGGTACCGCTGGTGACCGGCGAGGAGTCCGAGGGCGCGGGACGCCGGCACCGGCTGGTGCCGCTGCCGCACGAAGGCCCGCTGGAGCTGTGGGAGTTGCAGGCGTACGACCGCCGGGCGCGGGAGTGGGCCGGACAGTACGCCTTCACTCTGGAGCCGTTCGCCGCCTCGGACCTGGAGGTGTTCAACTGGTATGTCAGCACCAGCCCACGCTCCCCCTTCACCCGCCGCCCCTACCTCCAGCGGACCACCGCCGAGCGCCATCTCTCCCTGGACGGCGCCCGCTTGACCGAGACCCGCCCCGACGGCACGGCGACCGAACGCAAGCTGACGGACGAGACGGAGGCGCGACGGGTGGCGGCGGAGGAGTTCGGGATCGACGTGCCCTCGGGGCTGACGCTGCTCGGCGGCTGACTCAGCGCCGGGACACCCAGTCTCCGCCCTCGATCGGCGTTCCCCCGGCGCGCAGCCGGGCGGCGACAGGCGGGGCGGCCAGGTAGACCCAGGCGAGGGTGGTGGTGCCGTCGGTGGTGCGGATGACGTTGCGGGCCGCGCGTTCGTAGAGGTTGCGGGGGTCGCCCGGGGTGTACTCCTCCAGGCGGTCCAGGGCAGCGAGCAGTTCGGCGTACGACTCCGGCCGGGCCGTGACCAGTTCGCCCCGGATCTCGCCGCCCGGCCGCTCGACGGCGTAGGGGTAGCCGGGGCCGTCGTACAGCGTGGCGTCCGGCAGGCGGGCCGGTTCCTCCGACGCGGTGCGGCCCCGGAGGAACAGGTCGTGGTTGGGCTCGCCGGGGCGCAGGGTGCCGTAGACGAAGAAGGGCAGCGGGGCTCCGGGCCCCTCGGGTTCCTCGGTGATCACGGAAACGATTCTGGACCCCCTTCGGCTCCTCACACATCTCCATGAAGGGACTATGGACATGACATGTCATGGCCCCTTAAATCTCTGGGGACATCAGCGCCGCCCCCACGCCTAGTCGGGCGCTTCCCCGAGGAGACCGATGAGCCGGATACGCCAGCACGTCCGAGGATCACGTCGTCTCGCCACCACCGCCGGCGTCGCCGTCACCACCGCGACCCTGCTGTCCCTGGCGCTCTCCCCCGCCGCCCACGCCGACGCCAGACCCACCCGGGCCACCGCGATCCAGAACGCCGCGTCGGCGCTCCTGGCCCATGCCGCGAGCCTCGGCCTGACCTCCGCCGAGGACACCAGCGTCCGCGACGTCGTCGTGGACAAGGACGGCACCCAGCACGTCCGCTACGACCGCACCTACCACGGACTGCCCGTGCTGGGCGGCGACTTCGTGGTCCACCTGACCCCGGACGGCGCCTACCGCAGCGCGAACCGCGCCACCCGCGGCACGATATCCCTCGCCTCGATCCTGCCGAAGATCTCGGCGCCCAAGGCCGCCGACCTCGCCGTCAACGCCCTGCGCGCCGCCAACCTCGGCGATGCGCTCAAGCAGGTCAAGGCCAAGCCCGAACTGATCGTCGACGCCCTGCACGGCATCCCGAGGCTCGCCTGGCGCACCAACGCGGCCGGCCTGGACTCGCTCGGCAACCCGGTCGCCCGGACCGTGCTGACCGACGCCCGCACCGGCCGGCAGATCGACGCCTGGGACAGCATCGAGACCGCCGCCGGCGACGGCAAGTCGCTGTACAGCGGGACGGTGCCGCTGGAGACGACCCAGTCGGGATCGTCGTACCAGCTCAAGGACCCGACGCGCGGCAACACCTACACCGGTGACGCCGAGGGCAAGACGGACCTGTGCTTCTTCGGCATCTGCTTCAGCCGGGCCCCCGCGACCCTGTTCACGGACGCCGACAACCACTGGGGCAGCGGCACCACCTCCGACCGCGCCTCGGCCGCCGTCGACGCCCAGTACGGCACCAACGAGACCTGGGACTACTACAAGAACGTCCACGGCCGCAACGGCATCGCGGGCGACGGCAAGGGCTCGTACAACCGCGTCCACTACGGCAGCAACTACAACAACGCCTTCTGGGACGACAGCTGCTTCTGCATGACGTACGGCGACGGTGACGGGACCACCTTCGGCCCGCTGGTCGCCCTCGACGTGGCCGGGCACGAGATGACCCACGGGGTGACGTCGAAGACCGCGGCGCTGACCTACTCCGGCGAGTCCGGCGGGCTCAACGAGGCCACCTCGGACATCCTCGGCACGATGGTGGAGTGGTACGCCAACAACTCCTCCGACACCGGTGACTACCTCATCGGCGAGAAGATCGTGAAGCCCGGCTTCGGCCACACAGCGCTGCGCTACATGGACAAGCCCTCGAAGGACGGCAACTCGGCGGACTACTGGAGCAGTTCGGTCGGCAACCTCGACGTCCACTACTCCTCCGGCGTCGCCAACCACTTCGCCTACCTGCTGGCGGAGGGCAGCGGCCCGAAGACCATCAACGGCGTCAGCTACGACTCCCCCACCTACAACGGCTCCACGGTCACCGGCATCGGCCGCGACAAGGTCGGCAAGATCTGGTACCGGGCGCTGACGGTCTACATGACCTCCTCGACGAACTACGCGGGGGCCCGCACGGCGACCCTGAACGCCGCCAAGGACCTCTACGGCGCGGGCAGCACGGAGTACAACGCGGTGGCGGCGGCCTGGAGCGCCGTCAACGTGAACTGAGCCCGCATCGAGCACGACAGGCCGCGGCCGCCCCGGTGATGGTTCCGGGGCGGCCGCGGTCCGCTGTGCCACACCTGCCGTCACCCGTTCAACGGGCGGCGTCGCTCCATTCGTGTTCTCTTCGCACACTTATCTCATCGCCCCTTCCCGTGCGCCTGTGACCTGCCGGAACCCGGCAGCGGTTACGCCGTGTGGGGGCCGGCCCGCGACACCCGTTCACCGCAGTCCTGACGGCCCCTCAGGGAGCGGGTCCGGGCGAAAGCCATTTACCTCGGAAGGGCAGAGGGACACACCAGTCCGACCAGCCCTGGGGAGCACCCATGCGACGCACCGCTCGTCTGCTGACCGGTACCGCGCTCGTCGTGGCCGCCGGGGCGCCCGCCTGGGCCGGCACCGGCAGCCTGGACGTGTACCCCTCCAGCGTGGCGCCCGGCGGCCAGGTCACGGTGAACACCGCCGCGTGCGGCGAGAAGGGCTCGGCGGTCGGGGACGCCGGCGCGGTCGGCGCCGGCACCTTCACGCTGGCGCCCAGCTCGCACAAGGGCGAGGCGATCGGGCAGTTCCGGGTGCCGGAGAGCGCGCAGCCGGGGACGTACGAGATCGTCGCCAAGTGTGCCGAGGGCGACCGGCAGGTGAGCGGCGACCTGCTGGTGGCGTTGGGCGCGGCACCCGAGCAGGTGCAGCCGCGAGGAAGCATGAAGACGGGGGTCGGCGGCGCACTCGGCGCCGACCCCGTGCAGACCGCGGCGGGTGTGGCGGCGCTGGCCGTCGCCGCCGCGGGCGGTACCTGGCTCCTGCATCGCCGGGCGAGAGGCGACGGGTACTGACGGACACCCTCCGCTGTCCGTCAGCCGGTACCGCACATCCCGCCCCCTCCGGGTCCGACGCCCCTCGCGGCCCGGAGGGGGAGGGGGTGGTCATGGGGCCCGCCCCCGGTCTTGGGGGGTCCGCCCCCGGCCTTCGGGGGTCCGCCCCCGGGAGAGGGTTCGTATGCGCACCAGAAACAGGCGCGACAGGCTCGGCGACACCGCGATAGCCGCCGTCACCGTCGTGGCGCTCGGCTCCGGGGTGTGGCTGCTCGGCAGCGGTGCCGGGACGCACGCGCCGCCGCAGCCCACCGCGGCCGAGGGACACCCGGAGGCGAGCGGCGAACGGCTCGCGGCCCCCGCCCTCGCCCCGTCCATACCCACCCGCATCCGCATACCCTCGATACGCGTGAACGCCCCGCTGATGGGCCTCGCCCTCAGCCGCTCCGGCAGTCTGAACGTCCCCCCGGCCAAGAACAAGAACCTGGCCGGCTGGTACGAGGCCGGCACCATACCCGGCGAGACGGGCACCGCGATCGTCGCCGGCCATGTCGACAACACCGAGGGCCCGGCCGTCTTCTACGACCTGGGCGCGCTGAAGCGAGGCGCCCACATCGAGGTGGACCGCCGGGACGGCTCCGTGGCCGTGTTCACCGTGGACGCGGTGGAGGTGTACGCGGCGAACAACTTCCCCGACGAGAAGGTCTACGGCGCGGCGCCCCGCCCCGAACTCCGCGTCATCACCTGCGGCGGCGGCTACACCAAGGCCACCGGCTACCTGGGCAACGTGGTGGTGTTCGCGCACCTGACCGGAAGCCGATAGCAGGCGCGGCTCCCCGCGCCCCTCGGGCCGCCAGTGCGCCGGTTCCCCGCCGAGGACGTGCTCCCTCCCCCACGCCCCGAGCGGCGCCAGTGCCTCGTTCAGCAGGACGCCCCGGCAGGTCAGCGAGTACTCGACCCGAGGCGGCACCTCCGCGTACTCCTCGCGGGCCGGGCGGTCCCCACCGGAAACCCTGGCCACGCGATGGCCGGCATGGCCCACCGGACGGCCGAGCGGCCGGCGAGCGGTGACCATACGAGCGGGGTGGTCTCCCACCTGGCCATGCAGGTCGCGGGCGCCGGGACCCTGCTGCGTACGGCGCAGGAGCAGCAGGTGAGCGCGGAGCTGATCACCCCGTTCCTGGACCTGATGGCCCGGCGCCTCGCCGAGGGGCACGGGCAGGAGGACACCTCCGGCCTGGTGGACCTGCTGCGTCGCCGAGGACCGGTGCGCGTCTCCTCACAGCGCTCCCCGGCGGGCCCGCGGGACCCTCACACCCCCCGCCCGCCCCCGCTGAGGGCAGCGTTCCTCACGGGAAACAGGTGTGATGCGGCCGGGTAACGTCGGGACCGCACGCTCAAGGGCATGACCTCGAATACGCGTGTGGTGGTGATCGGCGCCGGCCTCGCGGGCGTACGGCTCGCCCGGCGGCTCGGCGAGCTGGGCGCGCCCGCGCTGCTCGTCGGCGAGGAGGAGCACCCGCCGTACAACCGGGTGCTGCTCGCCGAGGTGCTGGCCGGCCGGTACGCCCCCGAGGTGATCGGCCTGCCGGCGCCCGAGGGCCTGCTGCGCGCCCGGGTCACCGGTATCGACCGGGCCGCCCGGACCGTCGAGTGCGCCGACGGCTCCTCGATCGCATACGACACGCTGGTTCTCGCCACCGGGTCCAACCCGGTGCTGCCACCGCTGCGCGGCCTGTTCACGCCCGATCACCAACTCCCCGAGGGCGTCCACGCGTTCCGCACGCTGGACGACTGCCTGGGGCTGGCCAAGGCGGTCCGGCCGGGTGTGCGCGCGGTCGTCATCGGGGGCGGGCTGCTCGGTGTCTCCGCCGCCCGCGCGCTCGCCGTGCGCGGCGCCCAGGTGGTCCTCGCCCAGCAGGCCGAGCGGCTCATGGAACGCCAGCTCGACCCGGACGCCTCCCGGCTGGTGCTGCGGCACCTGACCGGCCTGGGCGTCGAGGTGCACACCGAGTGCCGGGTGCGGGACGTGCGCTGCGTCGCCGGCGCGGTCCGCTCGGTGGAGATGGCCGACGGATACGCCCTGGACGCCGACCTCGTCGTCCTCGCCTGCGGCGTGCGCCCGCGCACCTCGCTCGCCGAACGGGCCGGTCTCGCCGTGCACCAGGGCATCCTCGTCGACGACGAACTGCGCACCTCCGACCCGCGCATCCACGCCGTCGGCGACTGCGTCCAGCACGAGGGCACGGTCTACGGCCTCGCGGTACCCGCGCTGGAACAGGCAGACGCCCTCGCCGAATTGATCGCCGGGGACCCGGACGCGCGCTATCGCGGCACCCGTTCCCTGACCCGGCTGACCCTCACCGGCCCGGGCTTCCCCTTCGACCTGGCCGCGTTCGGCGAGACCGAGGCGCGCCCCGGCGACGACGTCGTACGGCTCGCCGACGCCACCCGCGGCACCTACCGCAAGGTCGTCGTCCGCGACGACCGCCTGGTCGGCGGGGTCCTCGTCGGCGAACTCGGCACCGTCGGCGCGCTCGCCCGCGCCTGGGAGGGAGCAGAGCCGCTCCCCTCCGACGGCTGGCCCCTGCTCCACCTGCTCACCAACGATGGAGGCTCCTGATGACCACCGCCCTGGGGGCCACCCCCACGATCGTGCTCGTCGGCCACGGCATGGTCGGCCAGCGCTTCCTGGAAGCGCTCGCCGAGCGCGGCCTGACCGCCACGCACCGCGTGGTCGTGCTGTGCGAGGAGCCGCGTCCCGCGTACGACCGCGTCGCCCTCACCTCGTACTTCTCGGGCAAGGCCCCCGAGGACCTATCCATGACCGACATGGAGTTCATCAACGACCACGGCATCGAGCTGTACGTCGGCGACCCGGCTCAGACGGTCGACCGCGCGGCGAGGAAGGTCACGGCCAGGTCCGGCCGGGTCTTCGCGTACGACACCCTCGTCCTGGCCACCGGCTCGTACCCGTTCGTGCCGCCGGTCCCGAACAAGGACGCCGAGGGCTGTTTCGTCTACCGCACGATCGAGGACCTGCTCGCCATCGAGGAGTACGCGAAGACGCGGGCGACGACCGGCGCCGTGGTCGGCGGCGGGCTGCTCGGCCTGGAGGCGGCCGGTGCGCTGAAGGGGCTCGGACTGACCACCCACATCGTGGAGTTCGCGCCGCGCCTGATGCCGGTGCAGGTCGACGAGGGTGGTGGCGCGGCGCTGCTGCGGACCATCGAGGGCATGGGCCTGACCGTGCACACGGGCGTGGGCACCCAGGAGATCCTCACCGGTGAGGACGGCTCGGTCAGCGGCATGAAGCTGTCCGACGGCTCCGAACTCGGCGCAGAGATAGTGGTGTTCAGCGCGGGCGTGCGCCCCCGCGACCAGCTGGCCCGGGACTGCGGCCTCGCGGTCGGCGAGCGCGGCGGCATCACGGTCGACGAGCAGTGCCGTACGGTCACCGACCCGCACGTCTTCGCGATCGGCGAGTGCGCGCTGGCGGCGGACGGCCGGGTGTACGGCCTGGTGGCGCCCGGCTACGAGCAGGCGCAGACGGCCGCTGCGACGATCGCTTCCGACGAAGCCGCCTTTGTCGGCGCCGACCTGTCCACCAAGCTGAAGCTGCTCGGCGTGGACGTGGCGTCCTTCGGCGACGCGCACGGCACCACCGAGGACTGCCTGGACGTCGTCTACTCCGACTCCCGCGCCGGCCTGTACAAGAAGCTGGTCATCGGCGCCGACGGCACGCTGCTCGGCGGCATCCTGGTCGGTGACGCGGAGTCGTACGGCACCCTGCGCGCGCTGACCGGCTCGGTGCCCCCGATCTCCCCCGAGTCGCTCGTCCTGCCCGCCGGAGCCGACTCGGGGGCCCGGCTCGGCCCGTCCGCGCTGCCGGACGAGGCGATCATCTGCTCCTGCCACAACGTCAGCAAGGGCGCCATCCGGGGCGCGGTGACGGAGCACAAGTGCACCACCGTGCCCGAGGTGAAGAAGTGCACCAAGGCCGGCACCGGCTGCGGCTCCTGCGTCAAGGTGCTCGGCCGGCTCGTCAACGCCGAGCTGGAGGCGTCCGGCGTCGAGGTCGACAAGGGCCTGTGCGGCTGCTTCGCCCGGACCCGCGAGGAGCTGTACGAGATCGTCCTCGCCCTGCGCATCACGTCGTACCGGGATCTTCTCGACCGCTACGGCCGTGAGGGCGCCCGGGGCGGCGACGGCTGCGAGGTCTGCAAGCCGGCCGTCGGCTCGATCATCGCCTCCCTCGCCCCGACGATCGGCGCGAGCGGCTACGTCCTGGACGGCGAGCAGGCCGCCCTGCAGGACACCAACGACCACTTCCTGGCCAACCTGCAGAAGAACGGCTCGTACTCGGTGGTGCCGCGCATCCCCGGCGGCGAGATCGCGCCCGAGAAGCTGATCGTGATCGGCGAGATCGCCCGCGACTTCGGCCTCTACACGAAGATCACCGGCGGTCAGCGGATCGACATGTTCGGCGCGCGGGTCGAGCAGCTGCCGCTGATCTGGGCCCGGTTGGTGGACGCGGGCTTCGAGTCGGGCCACGCGTACGGCAAGTCGCTGCGCACGGTGAAGTCCTGCGTGGGCCGGACCTGGTGCCGCTACGGCGTGCAGGACTCGGTGCGGATGGCGATCGACCTGGAGCTGCGCTACCGGGGCCTGCGCTCCCCGCACAAGCTGAAGTCGGCGGTCTCCGGCTGCCAGCGCGAGTGCGCCGAGGCCCAGTCGAAGGACTTCGGGGTGATCGCCACCGCGGGCGGCTGGAACCTGTACGTCGGCGGCAACGGCGGCGCGACCCCGCGCCACGCGGACCTGCTGGCCCAGGACCTGTCCGACGCCGAACTCGTGCGCCTCATCGACCGGTTCCTGATGTTCTACATCCGCACCGCCGACCGACTGGAGCGCACCTCGACCTGGCTGGAGCGGATCCCCGGCGGCCGGGACCACGTACGGGACGTGGTGGTGCACGACTCGCTCGGCATCTGCGACGAGCTGGAGCAGCTGATGCGGGCGCATGTCGCGCACTACCGCGACGAGTGGGCGGAGACCATCAACGACCCCGAGAAGCTCGCCCGGTTCGTGTCCTTCGTGAACGCCCCGGACACCCCGGACCCGGTCGTCGCCTTCGTCCCCGAGCGCGACCAGATCAAGCCCGACCTGCCGCTGCTGTCCATCGGCCTGCGGCCCGCAGACGACGTCCTGGAAGGAAGCGCCCGATGACCCTGGCTGTCGAGACCACCGACCTGAAGGTCCAGCTCCGGCTCGCCGACGACGACTGGTTCACGGCCTGCGACCTGAGCGCGCTCACCCCGGGCCGCGGGGTGGCCGCCCTGCTGCCGGACGGCCGCCAGGTGGCCCTCTTCCGGGACCGCGCCGACCGCCTGTACGCCGTCGACAACCGGGACCCCTTCACCGGCGCGGCCGTCCTCTCCCGCGGCCTGACCGGCACCCACGTCGGCCGCCCGTTCGTCGCCTCCCCTCTGCTCAAGCAGCGCTTCGACCTGGTCAGCGGGGAGTGCCTGGACGACGAGGAGGTCCGGGTGGCGGCGTACGAGGTGCGGGCCGCCTAGCCTCTGCGCGACCGACAAAGTCGCTTGACTGGCCGTTCCAGAAAAACCTAGGCTGCGTTCCATGGCCAGGACCAAGGAGTTCGATCCGGACGCCGCGTTGCAGGCAGCCCTGGAGCTGTTCTGGCGGCGCGGCTACGAGGCGACGTCGATGGCCGACCTGGTCGAGCACCTCGGCATCGGCAGGGCGAGCCTGTACGCCACCTTCAGGAACAAGCACGAGCTGTATCTGCGGGCGCTGGAGCGCTACGAGCGGTCGGGGCTCGCCCGGATCGTGCGGGAGCTGTCCCAGCCGGGCGCCGCGCTGCCGGCCGTGCGAGCGGTCGTACGGCGGTACGCGGCAGAGGCGGCCGACGAGCGGCTGCGGCTGAACGGCTGCCTGATCACCAACACGGCCGCCGAGCTGGCCCCGCACGACCCGGCCGCCGCCCGGCGCGTCGAGCGCAACTGGGACCACCTGGAGACACTGCTGCACTCCGCGCTGGTCCGCGCCCAGAGCCAGGGCGAGCTGCCGGCCGGCCGCGATCCACTCGCCCTGGCCCGCACGCTGCTGGTGCTGATGCAGGGCCTGCGGGTCGTCGGCAAGGCGTCGGCGGACCCGGCCCGCGTCCGGGACGCGGCGGAGCAGGCGCTGGCGCTGCTCGACTAGTGATCTGGTCTTGAGTTCACGTATCGCCACGTGAGGCGTCGTTCGTTTCAGATTGCGGTCTGGGCGGTGACAGCAGCTGGCGGCTGCGGTCTGCTGGAGGAATGGGGGACAGCAGGCTGCAACCGCTGGTGTTATCCGAGGACGAGCGGCTGGTGTTGCAGGGGTGGGCCAAACGCCGGGCGACCGCGCAGGGGCTGGCCAAGCGGGCGCGGATCGTGCTCGCCTGTGCGGACGGACTGAGCAACACCGCGGTGGCCGCGCGACTGGAGACCGATCGCGGGACCGTGCGCCGGTGGCGGACGAGATTCCTGCGGGATCGGCTCGACGGCCTGTCCGACGATCCCCGTCCCGGCGTGCCCCGCACCATCACCGACGCGCAGGTGGAAGAGGTGGTGGTGCGCACGCTGGAAGAGGTCCCCGAGGGTGCCACGCACTGGTCGAAGCGGGAGCTGGCGAAGCGGGTGGGAATTTCACCGACGAGCGTGCTGCGGATCTGGCGGGCGTTCGGGCTGCAGCCGTGGCGCACGCAGGAGTTCAAGATCTCCCCGGACCCGTTGCTGATCGACAAGATCCGGGACGTGGTCGGGCTGTATCTCGCCCCGCCGGCGAACGCGGCGGTCTTCGCGGTGGATGAGAAACCGCAGATCCAGGCGCTTGAGCGGACCGCTCCAGTGTTGCCGATGGTGCCTGGTGTCCCTGAGCGTCGCAGTTTCGACTACGTCCGGCACGGCACGGTGGATCTGTTTGCCGCCTTGAACACCGCGACCGGCAAGGTGATCGGGAAGCTGTCCGCGCAGCACCGTGCCGTGGACTTCCGCGACTTCCTCGATGAGATCGACCGCCAGACCGATCCCGGCCTGGCAGTCCACGTGATCTGCGACAACCTCTCCGCCCACAAGGCGCCGGTGGTGCACAAGTGGCTTCTGGCCCATCCCCGGTTCCAGTTGCACTTCACCCCGACCTACTCGTCCTGGATCAACCAGGTCGAGCGGTGGTTCGCCGAATTACAGCGGCGCTGTCTGGAGCGCGGCGTGTTCTGCTCACTCGACGAGCTGAAGACCGCGCTCGAAGACTGGATCAAGACCTGGAACGAGCAGGCCCGTCCCTTCAGATGGACCAAGACCGCGGACCAGATCATCGACCGCATCTGCCGGTACTGCGACAGGATCTCCAGACCAGAACACTAGACGCCCTCCCTCCGGAGGGCGTTTTTCCTGCCCACATACTGAACCGACCGTTCCACAAAAGGGGATCCCCATGCCTCGCTTCACCGACCGGACGGCCCTCGTCACCGGCGCCGGATCCGGCATCGGCCGGACCGTCGCCCTCGCGCTCGCCGCCGAGGGCGCCCGGGTCGTCGTCGCCGACCGGCGGCCCGAGCCGCTGGCGCAGACCGTCCGCCTGATCGAGGAACAGGGCGGCAAGGCCCTCGCCGTGAGCGCCGACGTCTCCCGCGCGGCCGGCGCCGACGCGGTGGTCCGCACCGCCGTGGAGGCCTTCGGCGCGCTCGACGTGGCGGTCAACAACGCGGGCGTCTTCCGGGGCGGGCAGCCCCTCGCGGACCTCCCGGAGGAGGACTGGCACACCCAGCTGGCGACCAACGTCACCGGCGTGTTCCTGGCCCTCCAGGCGCAGATCCGCCAGATGCGCACGCAGCCGGCGGGCGGCGCGATCGTGAACGTCTCCTCCACCTTCGGCCTGCACACCGCCTCCCCCGGGGCCGCCGCCTACTCGGCGACCAAGGCCGCGGTGACCGCGCTCAGCAGGGGCGCCGCCCTGGACCACATCCGCGACGGTGCCCGGATCAACGTGGTCAGCCCCGGCGCCACCGAGACCCCCATGTCCCTGCGTCCGGGCGAGACCGAGGCGGACCGGGCCGAGCGCGCGCGGGCCGCCCTGCCGCTCGGCCGCATCGCCACCACCGAGGAGGTCGCCGCCGCCGTCCTCTACCTGGCCTCGGACGACGCGGCCTGCGTCGTCGGCACCGACCTGGTCGTGGACAGCGGCGGCTCCCTGTAGGCGGCCGACACGTAAGCCACCGGCTGTCAACCCGCTTTCAGTGGATCTCGTCGCCTGGTCGTCCGCTGAAAGCGCGGTGAGGCCGCCGTGAAACCGGGCGGGCGCAGGCTCTGTGCCAGAAGCAAGGCGACGGAGCCCCGACCCGGGGCCGCGATGGATTCAAGGAGCACACGACCATGTCTCTCACCCTCACCGACCAGGACAAGCTCACCCTGCGCACCGCCGCGTACGGCGCCGTGTCGCTGTTGACCGCCGCCGACGCCGCCGGCTCGCCCCACCGGGTCGCCACCCACGGCAGCATCGCCCTGGCCGGCGCGACCGGCCTGGTCGGGCACGTGCTCGCCGAGAAGTCCAAGGTGCAGAACCTGGACGGCAAGTCTGTGGCCGAAATCGCCGACCACGTGCTGCCGGCCCTGACCGCGGCCATGAGCCTGCTCAAGAAGCAGGATCCGGCGGAGGCGGACAACTTCCGCAGCACCGTCCTCGTCGCCCTCGAAGCAGCCACCCGGGCCCACAAGGGCGAGCCCGGCCCCACCATGGCCGAGATGACCCGCAAGATCACCGCGGCCCTCGACGCGGCCTGACGGGCCGGGGCGGCCGGGGCGGACATGGCTCGCGCCTGCCCCGCCCCGGCCGCCGGGGCGGGGCAGGCGCG
>NZ_JBITGJ010000008.1:123580-169961 GCF_044456925.1 Streptomyces sp. NPDC050743 | reverse complement strand
GGGGCCGCAATCCCCCGCCCCACCCCCGGGCCCCCCCCCGCGCCTGGCGGGGGGGGGGGGGGGGGGGGGAACGGGCGGCGCGCGGCCCCCCCCCCGCCCGCGGGGGGGGGGCCGGCGCGCCCCATGTCCGCCCTAGTCGATCCCCGACCGCTCCACTCCCGCCACGATCCACCGCTGGAAGCACAGGAACACCACCAGCAGCGGCAGGATCGACACAACGGCCGCGACGAACAGCTCGTGCAGCCGGATGACCTGGGACGTGGTGAAGGACGACAGGGCCACCTGCACCGTCCAGGCGCTCTGGTCCTGCCCGATGACCAGCGGCCACAGGAAGGAGTTCCACGCGCCGAGGAACACGATCGTCCCCACGGCGGCGAACACCGGCCGCGCGTTCGGCACCACGACGAGCCAGTACGTCCGCCAGTACCCGAGCCCGTCGACCTGCGCCGCGTCCTCCAACTCCCGTGGGAAACCCAGGAAGTACTGCCGGAAGACGAAGCAGGCGAAGGCGGAGAACAGGGTCGGGACGATCAGACCCCGAAGCGTGGAGATCCAGCCCAGCGACGACACCAGCACGAAGCTGGGTACGAAGGTGACGGCGGCCGGGACCAGCAGGGTGCCCAGGATGCCGTAGAAGACCTTGTTCGCGTGCCGGTAGGGGATGCGAGCGAGGCCGTAGCCCGCGAGGGACGCCAGGAGCAGGGTGCCCAGGGTGGTCGCGACGGCGATCAGCGCGGAGTTGAGCAGCGAGCGGGCGAACGGGACGGACGGATCGTCGAACAGCTCCCGGACGTTCCCCCACCTCAACTCGCGTGGGAAGAAGGTCCATTCGGGCGAGGTGATGTCCTGCTCGCTGGACAGGCCGTTGCGCACCAGCAGATAGAAGGGGATCAGGAACAGCAGGGCGAGCACCACGAGCAGGACCACGCGCAGCGCCCGCCCCACCCGTACCAGGGCGTCATCCATCGGCGTCCGTCCTTCCCAGCCGCAGCCAGCGCGCCTGCCCCACCGTGACGACCACGATGATCAGCGCGAGGATCACCGCGCCCGCGCTGCCCAGCCCGAGGTTCTGCCCCTGCCCGAGGGCGGTGTAGTAGAGGTAGACCAGCGGCGGCCGGGCGTACGGCGGATAGCCCCGCGCGTCCGACAGCAGGTTGTAGAACTCGTCGAAGGCCTGGAAGGCGTTGATCACGAGCAGCAGCACCACCGCGACCGACGTGGCCCGCAGTTGCGGAAGGGTGATGTGCCGCAGCACGGTCCAGCCCGGCCGGGCCCCGTCCACGGCGGCCGCCTCGTACAGCACCGGGTCGATCCGCTGCAGCCCGGCGAGGAAGAGGATCATGTAGAAACCGGCCTGCAGCCACAGCCGTACGGTCACGATCACCAGCCAGTACCAGGGCGGATCCGTACCGGCCAGCCAGGCGACGGGATCCTGGCCGATCCACCCGAGGACGGTGTTGGCGAGCCCGAACCGCACCCCGTTGAAGATCGACATCTTCCACACCAGCGCGGCGACGACGTAACTGCACGCGGCCGGAAGGAAGAAGACCGACCGGAAGAACGCGCGGGCGCGCCTGAGGCGGTTGACCATCAGGGCGAGGGAGAGGGAAAGGAGGTACGTGACCGGCACGATGAAGGCCGTGAAGAGGAGAAAGGTCCGCAGGCTGTCGACGAACGCGTCGTCCTTCAGCATCGCCGTGTAGTTGTCCGGCCCGACGAAGTGCGTGGGCGTGACGGTGTTGTGCGCGTCGAAGAAGCTCAGGCCCACGCTCCACAGCAGCGGAACGTAGGTGAACAGCGCGAGCCCGAGCGCGAACGGCCCCACGAACGCCCAGAACCAGACTGCCCTGCGCCGCCTCACGACGCCTTCTTCACCTTCCTCGCCCTCTTCACACGGTCGAGTTCGGCGGCCACCTTCCTCACGACGGCCCGCAGTTCGCCCTCCGGACTCGCCCCGCCGCTGATGATCCGGCTCAGCGCGTCTTGGTAGGCGGTCTGGGCGGCCGGCGTCCACAGCAGCGGCTGGGCGTAGCCGTGGTCGGTGGTGAAGCGCACGGCGTCGGCGGCGGCCCCCGACCGCAGCGCGGTGGCCTTCCTGGCGAGGGAGATCCGGGCCGGGATGTGAAAGCCGTACGACAGCGCGAAGTCCTCCTGGTAGTCGGTACGTTGCACCCACAACCACCGCACGAACTCCTTCGCGGCCTCCTTGTGCCTGCTGCGCGCGCTGACGGCGGCGCCGTACGCTCCGACGGGTACGGCGGGCTTCCCCTGACCCCCGTCCCCGGGAAACGGCAGCACACCGAAGTCGTCCCCCAGCTCCTTCTTGATCTGCGGCAGCGCCCACAGCCCGGACCACTGCATCGCGGTCAGTCCCTGGATGAAGGCCGACGGGTTGGACCAGTCGGCGGGCGCGCCGAGGAGGAGGGACTTGTCGGCGTACAGCCGGTGCAGCTTGCCGAGGGTGCGGGCGGCGGCGGGATCGTCGAAGCCGACCTTGCCGTCCTCGGTGACGAGCCGCAGCCCGGCGGCAGACAGGGGCGTGCCGCCGAGCACACCGGCGCCCCCGTCGTTCCCCAGGAACAGCCCCTTGACCTTGCTGTCGGTGAGCTTCCGCGCCGCGTCCACGAGGGCGTCCAGCGTGTCCGGCGGCTCGACCCCGGCGTCCCGCAACAGGCTCTTCCGGTAGTACAGCATCTGCATGTCGACGACCTGCGGAATGCCCCAGACCCGGCCGTCGTACGTCTTCGGCGCGAGCACGGCCGGATTGAAGTCGTCCTCGACGCCCCTAACGAGGTCGGTCAGGTCGACGACCTGACCGCCCTGGATCTGGTCCAGCGTCGGCCCGTTGACCTCGAAGACGTCCGGGCCGGAGTCGGTGAGCAGGGCGGCGGCGGTCTGCTGGTCGTAGTTCCCCGGCCGCCACTGCACCGTGACCCGCGCCTTGCGATAGGCACCGGCATACCGCTCGACGGCCTGCTCGGTACCGGCCTCACCGTACTGGTGATACCACTGCGACAACTCAGCCGAACTCCCGCTGCCCCGCCCGGTGTTGCCCCCGCAGGCACCGAGCAACCCGCCACCTGCCAACCCGGCCCCCGCGACCAGCGCTCCCCTACGGCTCATCGTCATCGTCGGTGCCCCCTGACGTCGGTCGATCTTCGTCATCGATGCACGGCCCAACGATCAACCATGCGGGTCGATTACGAAAGGCGCATTGCGGCCGTGTGCCGGCGGGGGCGGGCGGGCACTCGGATCGGTGCGCAGTGCACCGTGCACCGGACGGTGGACGCCAATGCACAACTTTTCCGGCCCGGGGTGCATCCCACACAGTGACCTTCATCCCCCATTCGCCCGATGGAGGCGGATGTGCCATGTATCCGAACCCTCTGAACTCTCTGAGCTCTCCGACCCCTCCGAAGCCTCGCAGATTCCTCCAGACACTCCCCAGGCGCGGCCCCGCGGCCGTACTGACCGCCGCTCTCCTGGGCCTCACCGCCGCGGGAGCCGCGTGGAGCGCGACCCCGACGGCGGCGGCACGGACCTCGACCGCGACACGCACCTGCGCCGTGAGCGACCTGTACCTCTCCATGGGCCGCAAGGAAGGCGCCGCGGGGTCGCTGTACTGGCCGATCCGGTTCACCAACACCAGCACGACCAGCTGTGCCCTGCGCGGCTACCCGGCCGTCAGCGTCCTGGACACCGCGCACCACCAGATCGGTCCGGCCGCCACCCGCAGCGGCCGCTCGTACGGCACGGTCACGCTCGCCCCCGCCCACTCGGCGTCGGCGGTCGTCCGCACCACCAACGGCCCGATCGGCGGCCCCTGCCAGCGCACCGGCACCTACCTGCGGATCTACCCACCAGCCTCCCACACCGCAACCCTGATCCCGGCCCCCTGGACAAGCTGCTCCGGCGTCTTCCAGGTGGGTCCGGTGAACGTCGAGGGCGCGTTCTGAGAGGGGGCGGGGCGCCTTCCGAAAGGGGCCAGCAGTGCCGAAGGGGCGGCACCCACACCGGGTACCGCCCCGAGCGGGTCCCGCGGCTCTCAGTCCCGCCGGATCAGCACCACCTGACGCAGCTCGGGAAGAAGGGCGTCGTCGTCCGCGAACCCTGGCAGCCGCGCAGCATCCGACTCACACAGTGACGCCCTCACCAGGCCCCGTAGGCTCCATTGCGTGATTGAAACCGTTGTGCTGGACGTCGGCGAGACCATCACCCGAGACGACCGATACTGGGCCTCGTGGGCGGACTGGCTAGGCGTTCCCCGCCATACCCTGTCCGCGCTCGTCGGTGCCGTCGTCGCTCAAGGCCAGGACAACGCGGAGGCGCTGAGACTTCTGCGCCCTGGTATCGACGTCACGGCCGAATACCGTGAACGGGAGGCAGCCGGCTGCGGCGAGCGCTTGGACGAGACCGACTTGTACGACGACGTCCGTCCGGCCCTGACCGCACTGCGTGAGGCAGGCGTCCGAGTAGTCGTTGCAGGCAATCAGACCGCGCGCGCCGCCGACCTGCTGCGCGCGCTCGACCTGTCCGTAGACCTGATCGTCACATCAGGCGAGTGGGGCGTGGCCAAGCCCCGGCCGGAATTCTTTCAGCGAGTCATCGAGGTTGCCGAGGCACCAGCCGACCGAATCCTCTACGTGGGCGACCATCCCGCCAACGACGTGCACCCGGCCAAGGCGGCGGGGCTGCGCACCGCACACATCCGCCGCGGTCCGTGGGGGTGCCTTTGGGCCGACGCGCCCGAAACGGTTGCTGCCGCGGACTGGCGGATCAACGGGCTCATGGATCTGGTCAGCATTGTCCGGTGACAACAGCGAAGCGGCCCGGCCAGGTTGGCGGGCCGCTTCCAGTACACGCGGCCTGTGACGCGAGTACCGTTCGGTGTGGATGTCCGAACGGAGACAGATACCCGCGAACACCGACGGAGGAGTGGGCCGGCGGATCGCCTACTACCGGAGCGTCGTCCGGCCCAAGATGACTCAGGCTGAACTGGCCACCGCTGCCTGCGTTGCCCTGGGCACGATCCGGAAGATTGAGCGCGGCGAACGCGGTGTCACCGACGACACTCTTCAGGCCATCGCCGACGCGCTCGGCGTCGATCCGTCACGCCTGCGCCATGACCGCGGCCCCGCCCATTCTCAGGCGAGGGACGGCCTGCCAGCGTTGTCGGCAGCCATCGCCGCGTACGACTGTCCCGATACAACGAGTCCTGGCGGGTCTGGCGGGACAACTACATCCCCGACTGGGAAGCCGCCGGCCCGGACCTGGAGGTCGACCTGCACGCCGGGCAATCGCTTCTCCTGCCGCGGGGCTGGGTCCACAACCCGCACGTGGTCGAGGCCGATGAGCACAGCGTCCACCTGACGTTCGCCATCCGCGAGCGCGCTCCTGTGTGGCTCGCCGAGAAGCTCGTCGAGGGCATCATCGCCGACCCGCGCTTCCGCCGGATCATCCTTCCCGGTGACATCCACGGGCCGACGCTCATCGAACGGGTGCAGGAGGCCCGCCAGGAACTGGTGAGGTACCTCGAAGGCCTCGACCTCGATGGCCTTACCCCGTCCCTGCGGCAGGCGGCTTTGAAGGAGTTGGAGTACACCACCTGACCCTCGCCAACCGGCCCCGCTCGTCTGCTTCCCCCGTAGCGGATGGGCGGGCCTTGCCAGGTCAGCCAACGGAGGCGGAGACCACCTCGCTCAGCGTGGCTTCCATCATGTCGGCGGTCCGGTCTTCCTCCGCCACGGGCTTCCTGCGGTTCGTCCGATCCTCGATGTACACGACCTGCGGCGTGAACTCCTCACGGTGCCGTGCGATCTCGCCTACGATCGAACGTCCTTGAGCAACGGACCGATAGCTCTGCCTGGTCTTCGGTTCCCCGAGGTACGGCAAGGTCACGTCAGGTGACGTGTCCCGCAGGGCTATGCGAAGGCCCAGCCGGTCCACCGCTCGACCCGGACGGCGACCGCAGGGCCCTGGGGCGGGGACTGCTTGTACTGGTCGTACTTGTCGCACAACAACCTCACCGCCCGCAGGCGCTCTTCACCTTCCTCCAGGACTTCGCCGCGGCCGTCGGCGCGGACCCACCACAGCTTCGTCCAGTCGTCGTCGTAGTGGTCGACCAGCACGGTTACCGCTGGATTTTCCCTGATGTTGCGCAAGCGCCGCAGATTCCAGGTGCTCTTGGGCTTGTGGTCGACCGCGAAGTACAGGACGTCGTCCTGAACCACGAAGGTCACGGGAACCGCATGTGGCACCCCGGAGCCGTCCACGGTCGCCAGCCGGGCGACGGATGAAGAGACGAAGCGTTCCCGGGCGACGGACGGTGAGAGCCTCATGCATTCCACGGTAGTGAAGGCTCGGGGCCTTGGACGTCGTGCGGCTCATCGAGTAGCGGCCCGCAGGACACCGGAGAGGCGGCACCCCCGCACAGGGTGTCGCCTCTCCTCTTTCGTGCGCCGGAGCCGTCGCCGATCGGTGAGGGTCGGGGACCGGCGACGGCTCCGGGGTTCGGTGGCCCGTGAGGGCCTAGCGGTGGTCGCTGCCCGCCGACTGCGTCGCCGCGCGGCCTGCCTCGAGGCGGGCCACCGGGATGCGGAAGGGGGAGCAGGAGACGTAGTCCAGGCCGACCTCGTGGAAGAAGTGGACGGACTCGGGGTCACCGCCGTGTTCGCCGCAGACGCCGAGCTTGAGGTCGGGGCGGGTGCGCCGGCCCGCTTCCGCCGCCGACTTCACCAGGGAGCCGACGCCGTCCTTGTCGATCGTCTCGAAGGGGCTGACGCCGAAGATGCCCTTTTCCAGGTACGCGGTGAAGAAGGAGGCCTCGACGTCGTCGCGGCTGAAGCCCCACACCGTCTGCGTCAGGTCGTTCGTGCCGAAGCTGAAGAACTGCGCCGCCTCGGCGATCTGGCCCGCCGTGAGGGCGGCTCGGGGGAGTTCGATCATCGTGCCGATCGCCAGCTTCAGCGCCGTACCCGTCGCCGCCTCGACCTCCGCGATGACCTTGTCGGCCTCCTCGCGGACGATCTCCAGCTCCTGGACCGTGCCGACGAGCGGGATCATGACCTCCGCGCGCGGGTCGCCCTTGGCGGACTTGCGTTCCGCCGCCGCCTCGGCGATCGCGCGGACCTGCATCGTGAACAGGCCGGGGATGACCAGGCCGAGGCGCACGCCGCGCAGGCCGAGCATCGGGTTCTGCTCGTGCAGGCGGTGCACCGCCTGGAGCAGGCGGAGCTCGTTCTCGTGCGGCTCCTGGCGGGACTCGGCCAGCGCCACGCGGACCGACAGCTCGGTGATGTCGGGGAGGAACTCGTGCAGCGGCGGGTCCAGGAGACGGATCGTCACCGGGAGGCCGTCCATCGCCTCGAAGAGCTCGACGAAGTCCTTCTTCTGCAGGGGGAGCAGCTCCGACAGGGCCGCCTCGCGCTCCTCCTCCGTGTCCGCGAGGATCAGCTTCTCGACCATCTCACGGCGCTCACCGAGGAACATGTGCTCCGTGCGGCACAGGCCGATGCCCTGGGCGCCGAAGCGCCGGGCGCGCAGGGCGTCCTCGGCGTTGTCCGCGTTGGCGCGGACGCGCAGGCGGCGCTTGCGGTCGGCGAAGGCCATCATGCGGTGGACCGCCTCGACCAGCTCGTCCGCGTCGTCGGCGCCGGGGTGCATCCGGCCCTCGAAGTACTCCACCACGGGGGACGGGACCACCGGGACCTCGCCCAGGTACACCTTGCCCGACGAGCCGTCGATCGAGATGACGTCGCCTTCCTCGACGACGTGCCCACCCGGCACCGTCATCCTGCGGCGCTTGGTGTCGACCTCCAGCTCCTCCGCGCCGCACACGCACGTCTTGCCCATGCCCCGGGCCACGACGGCGGCGTGGGAGGTCTTGCCGCCGCGCGAGGTGAGGATGCCCTCCGCCGCGATCATGCCGTCGAGGTCGTCCGGGTTGGTCTCGCGGCGGACCAGGATGACCTTCTCGCCCGAGCGGGACCACTTGACGGCCGTGTAGGAGTCGAAGACCGCCTTGCCGACCGCCGCACCGGGGGACGCGGCGATGCCGCGCGCGACCTGGTCGACCTTCGCCTGCTCGTCGAAGCGCGGGAACATCAGCTGGGCCAGCTGGGCGCCGGTGACGCGCTGGAGCGCCTCCGTCTCGTCGATCAGGCCCTGGTCGACCAGCTGGGTCGCGATGCGGAAGGCGGCGCCGGCCGTGCGCTTGCCGACCCGGGTCTGGAGCATCCACAGCTGACCGCGCTCGATCGTGAACTCGATGTCGCACAGGTCCTTGTAGTGGTTCTCCAGCGTCTCCATGATCTGCATGAGCTGGTCGTACGACTTCTTGTCGATCGACTCCAGCTCCGCGAGCGGGACGGTGTTGCGGATGCCCGCGACCACGTCCTCGCCCTGGGCGTTCTGCAGGTAGTCGCCGTAGACGCCCTGGTGGCCGGAGGCGGGGTCACGGGTGAAGGCGACGCCCGTGCCGGAGTCGGGGCCGAGGTTGCCGAAGACCATCGAGCAGACGTTGACGGCCGTGCCGAGGTCGTGCGGGATGCGCTCCTGGCGGCGGTAGAGCTTGGCGCGGTCGCCGTTCCACGAGTCGAAGACCGCCTTGATGGCGAGGTCCATCTGCTCGCGCGGGTCCTGCGGGAAGTCCCGGCCGGCCTCCTTCTTGACGATCTTCTTGAAGGTGGTGACCAGCTTCTTCAGGTCGGCGGCCTCCAGGTCGGTGTCGACCGCGACCTTCTTGGCCTCCTTGGCCGCCTCGAGGGCCTCTTCGAAGAGGTCGCCGTCGACGCCGAGGACGGTCTTGCCGAACATCTGGATCAGGCGGCGGTAGGAGTCCCAGGCGAACCGGTCGTCGCCGGCCTGCTTGGCCAGGCCCTGCACCGACTTGTCGGAGAGGCCGATGTTGAGGACCGTGTCCATCATGCCGGGCATGGAGAACTTGGCGCCCGAACGGACGGACACCAGCAGCGGGTTGTCGGCCTGGCCGAGCTTCTTGCCCATGCGGGACTCGAGGGCGTCGAGGTGCGCACTCACCTCGTCACGCAGTGCCGCGGGCTCCTCACCGCTGTCCAGGTAGACCTTGCAGGCCTCGGTGGTGATGGTGAAGCCGGGAGGGACCGGCAGACCGAGGTTGGTCATCTCGGCGAGGTTGGCGCCCTTGCCGCCGAGGAGGTCCTTGAGGTCCTTGTTGCCCTCGGTGAAGTCGTAGACGAACTTCACTACGTGGGGTTCTTTGTTTTCCGACACGGGTCTCGACTCCTTGAGGCCGCGGTGGCTGCCCTGACGGCGAGGAACATACCCAGATCGAAGGCACATGGGTACGTCCACTTGCGCGTCATGAGCCCGTAACCACTCGTCCGCCAGCGGATCGAAAGTCAAGGCTTGGCAAGCCAGCACCGCGGGATGCCTTCACTTCTTGAACGAATACACCTCTCAGTGCCGGGTTTATCGCTCAGATGAGCGGGTAACCCGCACGTCTGATTTCGATCGATGAACGATCAAGGGATGGCACCCAGTGCCACCCCTTGGAGAAGTGCAGCCGCTCAAGATCCGCTCATCTGAGCACAACCCTTATCAAGGGTGGCGAGAATCACGCTGCCACAGTCCGCCGGATTTCACCATGCGGACCCTCCCCGGTACCCGGAAACACCCACGTCACACCCCCGTGTCACACGCCCAGCGCCCGCAGCCGCTCCTCCACCCGCTCCGGCGCGTAGAGGCGTTCCACGACCAGCGCCCCCGCTCCGATGAGCGCGGCCCGCTCCCCCAGCCGGGAGGTCACGACATGGAGGTGGGCCGTGGAGCGCGGCAGCGCCCGCTGGTAGAGGAGTTCCCGGACGCCGGTGAGGAAGGGCGTCCCGGCCAGGTCGCCCGCGATCATCAGCACCCCGGGGTTCAACAGGGTCACCACCGTCGCCAGTACGTCACCGACCCGCCGCCCGGCCTCCCGGGCGAGGGCCGCCGCCTCCGGATGCCCGGCGGCCAGCAGATCCCGTACGTCCGCGCCGGAGGCGGCCGGCACCCCGCTCTCGGCCAGCCGCCGGGCCACGGCCCCCCCGCTCGCGACGGCGGCGAGACAGCCGTACGAACCGCAGCGGCACAGCGTGTCCGCGCCGACCCGGATGTGCCCGATGTCGCCGGCGCCGCCGTCGATCCCGCGGTAGATCGAGCCGTCCACGACCACCCCGGCACCGATGCCCGTGGACACCTTGACCAGCACGAAGGCCGCGCAGTCGGGGTGTCCGGCGCGCTGTTCGCCGTACGCCATGAGGTTGGCGTCGTTGTCCACGAGGACCGGGACCGTCCCCGCGCCGGTGTGCTCGCCGAAGGCGCGGGAGAGGCGGCCCGTGATGTCGTAGCCGTCCCAGCCCGGCATCATCGGCGGCTGCACCACGCGGCCGGTGCCGGTCTCCACCGGGCCGGGCACGGCGAGCCCGATGCCGCAGACCTCCGCCGCCGGACGCCCGGCCTTCTCCAGCAACTCGCCGAACCAGTGGCCCAGTTCGGACAGCACGGCCTCCGGGCCGTCCCCGATCACGAGCGTCCCCGCCTGCTCGGCGAGGATCTCGCCGGTCAGGGAGAGGACGGCCGCGCGGGCGTGCCGGGTGTCCAGGTCGGCGGCGAGGACGACGGCGTGGGAGCCGTCGAACTCCAGGGTGATGGAGGGGCGTCCGCCGAGCGGCGAGTCGACCGGGCCGCCGGCGCCCTCGCGCAGCCAGCCGGCCCGGAAGAGGCGGTCCAGGCGCTGGCCGACGGTCGCGCGGGACAGTCCGGTCGCCTGCTGGAGCGCACCCCGCGTCACCGCCCGTCCGCTGCGGACCAGTTCGAGCAGCTCTCCGGCGCCGGCCGGACCGCCGCTCTTTACGACTCTTCCCGGATGTCCGGTCATGCGCACCCCCTTGTGTTTCCCAAGCCTGCACTACATATTGAGTTTTGCGTGTTAAATGGACGTAACTCTACGACGGTTACCGCCAAACCCGGCCGGCACGGCCGGGCGTCTTCGTCTTCGGGGAGCCCCGAGTGGATCGCAGCAGCACGCAGCTCACCGTCCGTCCCGCGGAGCCCGCGACGTACGAGCCAGCGGGTGATTCCCCCGTTTCCGGCGGGTCTCTGCGCATCAGGGCGGCCCAGGTGCTGGACGCGAACTGGACGGGCGGCTCGACGGTCCCCTCCCGGAGCCTGTATCCGCACCAGTGGTCCTGGGACTCGGCGTTCATCGCGATCGGGCTGAGGCACGTCTCACCGCTGCGGGCCCAGACCGAGCTGGAGACACTGCTGACCGCCCAGTGGGCCGACGGGCGCGTCCCGCACATCGTCTTCAACCCCTCCGTACCGCTCGACGCCTACTTCCCCAGCCCCGACTTCTGGCGCTCCTCGACCGCCGGCCGCGCGGCGGGCGCCCCGCGCACCGTACAGACGTCGGGGATCGTGCAGCCACCGGTGCACGCGCTCGCGGCCTGGCTGGTGCACCGTGCCGACCCCGGGCTGTCGCGCGCCCGCGGCTTCCTGGCCCGGATGTACCCGCGGCTGGCCGCCTGGCACCGCTATCTGCTGCACCGCCGGGACCTGGGCGGCGCCGGGCTGGTGTCGGTGGTCCACCCCTGGGAGCAGGGTATGGACAACAGCCCCTGCTGGGACGCCCCGCTCGCCCGGATCACCCCCGCCCCGGCCCGCTCCTTCCGCCGCGCCGACCTCGCCCACGGGGCGCCCGAGGACAGGCCGACGGATCTGGACTACGGACGGTACGTTCGGCTGGCAGCCGACTACCGGGACGCTGGGTACAGGGACGCGGGGTACAGGGATGCGGCGGGTGGGAGGCAGGGGGACGCGGCGGGTGGGCGGCACGGGGTCGGCGGCGGTGAATTCGCCGTGGAGGACCCGGCGTTCAACGCCCTACTCATCGCCTCCGAACACGCGCTGGCCCACATCGCCGAGGAGCTGGGCGCGCCCGGCGCGGCACGGCACTCACGCGCCGAACGGCTGACTCAGGCGCTGGTGGAGCGGCTGTGGGACCCTGCGTCCGGCATGTTCCTGTGCCGGGACCTGCGCGCCGGCGGACCGATCCCCGAGCGGAGCGTGTCCGGGCTGGTGCCGCTCCTGCTGCCCGGGCTGCCGCGCGAGATCGTCGCCGCGCTCGTGCGCACGCTGTGCGGGCCGCACTTCGGGCTCGGCGGGCGCACCCGGCTCGTGCCCAGTTACGACCTGCTCGGCGAGGCCTTCGATCCGCACCGGTACTGGCGCGGCCCGGCCTGGTTCAACACGAGCTGGCTGCTGGAGCGGGGTCTGCGGGTGCACGGCGAGCGGGAGCGGGCCGACGCGCTGCGCGCGGCCGTCCTGCACCTCGCCGAGGTCACCGACTTCGCGGAGTACGTCGATCCGTACACCGGCGAGGCCTGCGGCGCGACCGGCTTCGGCTGGACCGCTGCGCTCGCCCTGGATCTGCACCACGAGCTGCACAAAGACCTTCTCAAGGGCGCCCGCGAGGGCGTGTCCGAGGCGGGCACCGGCACGTTCGACAGAAGTGACGAAGGAGGCGACCGGGCATGACGGACCGGCACCATCTGCTCGTGCACGGGGCGACGTTCGCCGCCGTGGGCGACCGAGGCGACATCAGCGGGGTCCGGGGCAGCGGCTCCCCGGACGGGTTGTTCGTACGGGACGGCCGGCACCTCAGCCGCTGGCAGCTCACCGTCGACGGCGCCGTGCCCGAGGTGCTCACCCCGGTCACCGACGGTGACGCGGCCCGCTGTGTGCTGGTCCCGCGCGGCGGCCGGCAGGAACCTCCGGCGCACACCCTCTTCCGCCGGCAGGCGGTCGGCGACAGCTCGTTCGTCGAATCGCTCCGGGTGACCAGCAACCGCCCGGTGCCGACCACCGTCCGGCTCGCCCTCACCGCCGACGCCGACTTCACCGACCAGTTCGAACTCCGCTCCGACTACCGCACCTACGCCAAGCCCGGCGCCGTACGCTCCCGCACGGTCCTCGACGACGGCATCGAGTTCACCTACCGGCGTGCCGAGTGGCAGTCCCGCACGACCATCACCGCCGACCCGGCCCCCGACGCCGTGGAGGAGACCGGCACGGGGGCCCGCCGCCTGGTGTGGACCCTCGACCTGGCACCGCACGGCACGACGGAACTGCTGCTGCGGGTGATCGCCCGCCCGCACGGCGAGAAACGCGCCCTGCGCGTGCCCCGCGACCCGGCGTCCGTCGGCGAGCAACTCCGCGCACTGGAAGGGCGGTTCGCGGAGGGCGTGGCCTTCCCGACCGGCTGGCCGGAACTGTCGGCGGCCTGCGCGCGGGGCCTGGCCGACCTGGCCGCGCTCCAGGTGCCGGCGCGCGGGCCCGACGGCGAGGAACTGCGCGTCCCGGCCGGCGGCGCCCCCTGGTTCCTCGCCCTCCTCGCCCGGGACGCCCTGCTGACCTCCCTGTTCGCGCTGCCGTACCGCCCGGAACTGGCCGCCGCCACGCTCCCCGCGCTCGCCGCGACCCAGGCGACCGGCGCCGGCCCGTCCCCGCTCGCCCAGCCCGGCAAGATCGTGCACGAGGTACGGCACGGCGAGCTGGCCCACTTCGGGCAGGTGCCGTTCGGGCGGTACTACGGCTCGGTCGACGCGACCCCGCTGTTCCTGATCCTGCTCGGCGCGTACGTCGAGCAGACCGGGGACACCGGCCCGGCCCGGCGCCTGGAGCCGCACGCGCGCGCCGCCGTCGGCTGGATGCTGGACCACGGCGGCCTGACCTCGCGCGGCTATCTCGTCTACCGCGCCGACGAGGGCGGCCTCGCCAACCAGAACTGGAAGGACTCCCCCGGCGCGATCTGCTGCGCCGACGGCACCCGGCCCACCGGCGCGGTGATGGCCGCGGGCGCGCAGGGCTACGCGTACGACGCGCTGCGCCGCACGGCGTGGCTGGCGCGGACGGTGTGGGGCGACGAGACGTACGGCGCCCTGCTGGAGCAGGCCGCCGCCGATCTGCGGGACCGGTTCCAACGGGACTTCTGGATGCGGGAGCACTCCTTCCCGGCGCTCGCGCTGGACGGCGAGGGCCACCGGATCGACGCGCTGGCGTCCGACGCCGGGCACCTGCTGTGGTCCGGGCTGCTGGACAAGGAGTACGGCGAGGTGGTGGGCCGGCGGCTGCTGGAGCCGGACTTCTTCTCCGGCTGGGGGGTGCGGACGCTCGCCGCGGGGCAGGCGGCGTACCACCCGCTGTCGTATCACCGGGGTTCCGTGTGGCCGCATGACAACGCGCTGATCACGTTGGGTCTCGCGCGGTACGGGCTGCACGACGAGGCCCGTGCGGTGGCGCGTGCGCTGGTGGACGCGGCGGTGGCCGCCGGGCATCGGCTGCCGGAGGTGCTGGCCGGGTACGGGAGGGACACGCATCCGGAGCCGGTGCCCTATCCGCACGCGTGTGTGCGGGAGTCCCGGTCGGCCGCGGTGCCGCTTGCCTTGTTGACGGCGGTGGGTGGGGTCTAGCGCCGTCAGGGTTCCTGTGGATGGGTCAGCCGGCGTTTGCCAGGTGTTTGCCCGGTGCTGGTGAACAGGCGTGTCGAAGTGGCCGTACGGGACGGCAGATCGGGTCTCGCAGGGAAGGACGCCGGGTTGTCCCAGGACATGAGCACGCGCGAATCAGCCGTAGCCGAAGCCGAAGTGGCCGAGCCGGAGCAGCCCGCCGTCCCCGTCCCCCGCCCGCGCCGCACCTTCCCGCGCCCCTGGGCCGCCTGCTCGGCGTGGGCGCGGCGCTGGCGCGAGGGGCATCCCGGGGCTGCCCAGGGCTTGTCCGTCACGGTCACCGTGCTCGCCGCCGCCCTCGTCGTCGCCGCGCTGGTGATGCCGAACTCCGTGGTGCGGCTGAAGCCTTCCGCGTTCGTGCGGATACCGGCGGAGGCGGTGATCGGGGCGGCGGTGATGATCGCGCTGCCCCGCCGGCCGCGGGTGGTGCTGGCCGCCGTGTCCGGAGTGGCGCTGGGCGCGATGACCGTGCTGAACGCGCTCGACATGGGCTTCAAGCAATACCTCGGCCGCGGCTTCAACGTCGTTCTCGACTGGAGCCTGTTCGGCGACGCGGAGTCGTATCTGGAGGACTCCCTCGGCCGCACGGAGACCCTCGCGGCGGTGGCCGGGGTGATCGCGGCCGTCCTGCTCCTCTTCGTGCTGCTGGCGCTGTCCATGGTCCGGCTGAGCGATCTGCTCGCCCGGCACACCGGCGTCGCGACCCGGGGCACGCTGATCGCCGGGGTGGTCTGGATCACCTGCACCTCGCTCGGCCTGCAGATCTCCGGCGTACCGCTCGCCTCCGACAGCACCGCCACCGCGCTGAAGGCCCAGGCCCACCTGGTGTCGGCCACGCTCAAGGACGAGGCCGAGTTCCGGAAGGTCGCGCGGGTCGACGCCTTCGGGAACACCCCGGGCAGTCAGCTGGTCCCGGATCTGCGCGGCAAGGACATGATCTTCACGTTCATCGAGAGCTACGGCCGCAGCGCGGTCGAGGACCCGATCATGGCGCCCGGTGTGGACAGCACGCTCGACGCCCGGACCAAGGCGCTGGCCAAGGCCGGTTTCCACGCCAAGAGCGGCTGGCTGACCTCGGCGACCTACGGCGGCAGCAGCTGGCTCGGCCACTCCACCACCATGTCGGGCCTGTGGATCAGCAACCAGCAGCGGTACCGCACGGTCATGGCCAGCGACCACCTCAGCCTGACCGAGGCCTTCGAGAAGACCGGCGCGTTCGACACGGTCGGCGTCATGCCGGGCGTGCAGAAGGCGTGGCCGGAGCAGAAGTGGTACGGCCTCGACAAGGTCTACAACGCCTTCGAACTCGGCTACAAGGGACCGAAGTTCAGCTGGTCGACCATGCCCGACCAGTACGCGCTGCAGCAGTACCAGGAGCGGGTGCACAGCAAGAGGCCCGCCGACGGCAAGGCGCGGATGTCCCTGCTCATCCTCACCTCCAGCCATCAGCCGTGGGCGCCGATCCCGAAGATGGTCGGCTGGGACCAGCTGGGCGACGGCTCGGTCTTCAAGGGCATCCAGGTGGCGGGCAACAAGCCGGCCGACGTCATCGCCGACACCACCAAGTCCCGCCAGGAGTACGGCAAGTCGATCCAGTACTCGGTGACCGCGCTGACCGAGTGGCTGACGCGCTACGGCAGCAAGGACACCGTGCTGGTCTTCCTCGGCGACCACCAGCCCATCGCCCGGGTCAGCGGCAACCACGCCAGCCGGGACGTGCCGGTCTCGATCGTCGCCAAGGACCCGAAGGTGCTGGACAAGATCGCCGGCTGGAGCTGGACGGACGGGCTGCGCCCCGCCCACAACGCCCCGGTGTGGAAGATGAGCGCGTTCCGGGACCGGTTCCTGACGGCTTACGGCTCGACTCCGCACCCGAAGAAGGGCTGACGCGGCCCTGGAGGCCGCTCAGCCGCCGGAGGTGTCCAGCTCCGCGTCCTCGCTGATCCCCGCGCAGTCGTAGGGGTCCTTCAGCCAGCCGTCCGGCAGCACCACCCGGTTGTTGCCGGACGTACGGCCGCGCGGACCGTCCGCGCCGGCCGGCCACGGCTGGTCGAGGTCCAGCTCGTCGAGACCGGCCCGCAGTTCCTGGAGCGAGGAGGTGATCGCGAGCCGCTTGCGCATCTCGGAGCCGACCGCGAAGCCCTTCAGGTACCAGGCGACGTGCTTGCGGAAGTCGACGACGCCCTTGCACTCGTCGCCGATCCACTCCCCCAGGAGGGTGGCGTGGCGGACCATGACGTCCGCGACCTGCCGGAGCGTCGGCCGCTGGAAATCGGTCCGCCCCTCGAACGCCGCCACCAGGTCCGCGAACAGCCACGGCCGTCCCAGGCACCCGCGCCCGACGACGACCCCGTCGCAGCCGGTCTCCCGCACCATGCGCAGCGCGTCCTGGGCCGACCAGATGTCGCCGTTGCCGAGCACCGGGATCTCCGGGACGTGCTCCTTCAGCCGGGCGATGGCGTCCCAGTCGGCGGTGCCGCCGTAGTGCTGGGCGGCCGTGCGGCCGTGCAGGGCGATCGCGGTGACGCCTTCCTCGACGGCGATGCGGCCGGCGTCGAGGAAGGTGATGTGATCGTCGTCGATGCCCTTGCGCATCTTCATGGTGACCGGCAGGTCACCGGCGCCGCTCACGGCCTCCCGGAGGATCGCCCGCAGCAGGTTCCGCTTGTACGGCAGGGCCGAGCCGCCGCCCTTGCGGGTCACCTTGGGGACCGGGCAGCCGAAGTTCAGGTCGATGTGGTCGGCCAGGTCCTCCTCCGCGATCATGCGGACGGCCTTGCCGACGGTCGCCGGGTCGACGCCGTACAGCTGGATCGAACGCGGCTGCTCGCTCGCGTCGAACCTGATCAGCTGCATGGTCTTGTCGTTGCGCTCGACCAGCGCCCGGGTCGTGATCATCTCGCTGACGAACAGCCCCTTGCCGCCGCTGAACTCCCGGCACAGGGTGCGGAAGGGCGCGTTGGTGATCCCCGCCATGGGTGCGAGCACGACGGGCGGCGTCACGGCGTGCGGGCCGATGGAGAGCGGGTGGGTCATCAGACGACTCCGGGACGGACGGACAGCACAGGGCAAGCACCCATTGTCCCTCACTCGGCCGACAGCTCGGGCCGGCGGCCGACCGTGGGCCGGCGGTGCTTGGGCTTCGGGCGTCCCGGGTACTGGGACAGCCACTGGAGGGGGCGCTCACGGTGATCGTGTAGCACACATCAATTAGGCACACTATTAGTTAGACGCACTATCGAAATAAGCGTACGATTCGATCCATGCCCGAGTTGAGCCACCGCCGTCGTCTCCTCGTGCTCGCGATCTGCTGCATGAGCCTGCTGATCGTGAGCCTGGACAACACTGTGCTGAACGTGGCGCTGCCGTCCATGCAGCGCGATCTGCACGCCACCACCTCCGGCTTGCAGTGGACGATCGACGCCTACACGCTGGTGCTCGCCTCGCTGCTGATGCTCGCGGGCTCGACGGCCGACCGGATCGGCCGCAAGCGGGTCTTCATGACCGGCCTGGTGGTCTTCTCCGTCGGCTCGCTGCTGTGCTCGCTCGCCCCGAACCTGTCCCTGCTGGTGGTGTTCCGGATGGTGCAGGCGATCGGCGGCTCGATGCTCAACCCGGTCGCCATGTCGATCATCACTAACACCTTCACCGACGCCCGGGAACGGGCCCGGGCGATCGGCGTCTGGGGCGCGGTGGTCGGCATCTCCATGGCCGCCGGCCCGCTGGTCGGCGGCCTGCTGGTGCAGTCGGTGAGCTGGCGCGCGATCTTCTGGATCAACCTCCCGGTCGGCCTCGCGGCCCTCCTGCTCACCCTCCGCTTCGTCCCCGAGTCCCGCGCGCCCAAGGCCCGCCGCCCCGACCCGGTCGGCCAGCTCCTGGTCATCGCCCTGTTCGGCTCGCTGACTTACGGCATCATCGAGGCGCCGGACTCGGGCCCGACCGCCGTGGCCCCGTTCATGGCGATCGCCTTCGTGGCCCTCCTCGGCCTGCTCTGGTACGAGCCCCGCCGCACCGAACCCCTCATCGACCTGCGCTTCTTCCGCTCGGCTCCGTTCAGCGGCGCCACGGTGATCGCGATCAGCGCGTTCGCGGCGCTGGGCGGCTTCCTCTTCCTGTCCACGCTCTACCTGCAGAACGTCCGCGGTCTCGACGCCCTGCACGCGGGCCTGTGGATGCTTCCGATGGCCGCGCCGACCTTCCTGTGCGCCCCGCTGTCCGGCCGTCTGGTGGGCAGCCGCGGCCCCCGCCTGCCGCTGCTGATCGCGGGTACGGCGATGACGGCGAGCGGTGTCCTCTTCGCGGCCTTCGAGGCGGAGACGTCGAACGCCACCCTCCTCGTCGGCTACGTCCTGTTCGGCATCGGCTTCGGCTTCGTGAACGCGCCGATCACCAACACGGCCGTCTCCGGAATGCCCCGCGCCCAGGCCGGGGTCGCCGCGGCGGTCGCCTCCACGAGCCGGCAGCTGGGCCAGACGCTCGGCGTCGCGGTGATCGGCGCGGTCCTGGCCTCCGGTATCGGCTCGTCGCCCATGAAGCAGGCCTTCGTCTCGGCGGCCCGCCCCGGCTGGTGGATCCTCACCGCCTGCGGCCTGGCCGTTCTCCTCCTCGGCCTCCTCACCAGCGGCCACTGGGCGCACCGCACCGCGGAACGCACAGCCGAGACCCTTCAGTCCGCGGAGATCCGCCAGACGGTCTCCGTCGCGGGGCGCGGCTAGCCGCCGCCCTCGTCCAGGTGGACCGGGGAGCCCGGGCTCGTCGGGTTCCAGCCCTCCCGCAGCGCGCGCCGGACGGCGTCGGCCACGTCGGCGGGGCGAACCGGCGGGACGCAGGCGTGGCCCAGGTGGTTGCCGGGGTGGGCGTGGCCCGTCGTGACGACCAGCGTGGTGCCCGGGGAGTCGGCGTGTTCGACCGCGAAGATGCCCGGTGTCCACCCCATGGACTGGGCGTAGGTCGGCCTGCGGCGCAGCCGCCACCGGTAAGTCGTGCCGTCGACGACGATGTGGCGGGCTCCCTTGCGGGGCAGCGCCATCGGTACCCCTCTCCCTCGGCGTTCTCAGGCCCTCGCGGTGGCCCCGCGGGCCAAGTCGTACAGCCTCTCCAGGCGCTCGCGGGTCTGCTCGTCGGCCGGGGTGTACGTCACCATGCGGGCGCCCTGTTCGGGGCCCAGCCACAGGTCCGTGTGCTCCAGCTTGAGGTGGCCCACGTGGGTGTTGAGGAACTCCTTGGTCTTGGTGCGGGCCGCGACGACCTCGTAACGCTCCCAGTTCTGGCGGAAGTCGGGGGATTCCGTCTGCAGGCGCTTGAGCAGCATCTTCCAGGCCGGCTCGCCGAGATGGCCGGCCATGGACGCGCGCAGCCGGGCGGCCATCAGGCGCTGGGTCTCCTCCAGGCGGACCACCGACGACTGCCAGTCCTTGTTGGTGTACGTGAGGAGGATGCAGTTGCGGTCCTCCGCCGGTATCGCGTCCAGGTCGCCGAGGAGGCGGCCGTAGGTGAGGTTGTAGGCGAGGATGTCGTACCGGCTGTTCTGGACGCAGGCCGGGATCGGCTCCAGCTGGCGCAGCATCGCGCGCAGGGCCGGGGTGACGCTCGGGCAGCTCGCGGCGGGCGTCGGGTCGACGGCGCCGGCCAGCTGGAAGAGGTGGGCGCGTTCGCCGGCGTCCAGCATCAGGGTGCGGGCCAGGGCGTCCAGCACCTGCACGGAGACCTGGATGTCGCGGGCCTGTTCGAGCCACGTGTACCACGTGACGCCGACCGCGGAGAGCTGGGCGACCTCCTCCCGGCGCAGTCCCGGCGTACGGCGCCGGGCCCCGCGCGGCAGGCCCACCTGCTCGGGGCTGATGCGCTCGCGGCGGCTGCGCAGGAACCCGGCCAGCTCGTGCCGCCGGATCTCCGAGCCCCGGGTCGTCGGCTGCGGGGCGGGCGTCTTGCGGTCCGTGGCCATGGTGGTCATGGGTTCCAGGGTGCCTGCCTCGTCATCCTGTTGCCAGGTACTTCTTGTACCAGGATGAGGACACTCTGGTACCAGTCTGTGCGGCGGCGCAGGCTCGGGGTCATGAGTGAAACCGTCACCACCCCGGCCGTCCGTACGACGGCCGCACCGCCCGCACTCGGCGGGCTCGGGCTGTTCACCGTACTGCTGGCCGCGGCACTGCCGCTCGTGGACTTCTTCATCGTCAACGTCGCCCTGCCGACCATCGGCACCGACCTCGCCGCGGGCGAGGCCGTGCTGGAGCTGGTGGTGGCCGGGTACGGCGTCGCGTATGCCGTGCTGCTGGTGCTCGGCGGGCGGCTCGGCGACCTGTTCGGGCGGCGCCGGCTGTTCCTCGGCGGAATGGCCGCGTTCGGACTGACCTCGCTGGCCTGCGGGTTGGCGCCCGACGCCTGGAGCCTGGTCGCGGCGCGGGTCGCCCAGGGCGCCTCGGCGGCCGCGATGCTGCCGCAGGTGCTCGCCACCATCCAGGCCACCACGCGCGGCGCGCGCCGCGCGAAGGCCATGAGCCTGTACGGCGCGACCGCCGGGCTGTCCATGGTCGCCGGGCAGATCCTCGGCGGAGTGCTCGTCGCCGCCGATGTCGCCGGGACCGGCTGGCGCGCGGTGTTCCTCGTCAACGTGCCCGTGGTCGCCCTCGGCCTGCTCCTCGCCGTGCGGGTCGTACCGGAGACCCGGTCGCAGCACCCCGAGCCCGTCGACGGGCCCGGCACGGTCCTGCTCGCGGTCTCCCTGCTGACGCTGCTCGCCCCGCTCACCGAGGGCCGGGCCGCGGGCTGGCCGCTGTGGACGTGGCTGTCGCTGGCCGCGTTCCCGTTCGCCGCCGGCGCGTTCTGGGCCGTGGAGCGGCGGGCCGACCGGGCGGGGCGGACTCCACTGGTGCCGCCGAGTCTGCTGGCGCTGGCCTCGCTGCGGCGCGGTCTGATCCTGATCCTGCCGTTCTCGATCGGCTTCAGCGGGTTCATGTTCGTCATCGCGCTGGCCCTGCAGAAGGGCGCGGGACTCGGTCCGGTGGCGGCCGGGCTCGCGCTCGCGCCGATGGCCGTGGTGTTCCTGTTCACCTCCCTCGCCGGGCCGCGGCTGACGGCCCGTCACGGCACCCGGGTCGTCACCGCGGGCTCGGTGGTCCAGGGTGTGGGCGTGCTGCTGATCGTGCTGGCCGCCTGGCGGGACTGGCCGCACCTGGACTTCGGCTCGCTGCTGCCGGGCGCCGCCGTGGCCGGTGCCGGGCAGGCGCTCCAACTGCCCAACGTCTTCCGGATCGTGATGTCCGAGGTGCCGCCGGCCCGGGCCGGTGTCGGCAGCGGTGTGATGGTCACCACCCAGCAGTCCGCGCTCGCCCTCGGCGTGGCCACGCTCGGCACCCTGTTCCTCACCCTCGCGTCGAGCACGGGCATGCGGGACGCGCTGGTCATCACGCTGCTGGTGCAGTTGGCCGGGGTCGTGCTGACCGGACTGCTCAGCCTGCGGCTGCCGCGCGAGGTCGGCTGAGCCGGGGCCGGCCGGGAAGGCTCTGGCCACGGCTTGGACAACTCCATGTGAAGCTCCCCCTGTTGATGTTCATCTTGCTGCACACTCCTGTCCCGGCCGGGGTGTGCCACAGGAGTCGAGGAGACGTGAGGCGTCATGCCGCAGGGCAACAGCACGAGCAAGGTCAGCCGCTGGGACCAGCACGGCCGGGAGCACGTCGTCCGGGTACAGCGCACGGGGGTGCAGCGCACGATCAGATGCGACACGTGCGGCTGGCGCAGAGGTGCCCAGTTCCTGCCGTGGCTGAAGGCGGAGGAGCATCTGGCCGAGGCCCATCAGGCGACGGTCGATCCGGTGGCGGACCGGCAGCCCTCGCGTTGAGCCCGGGGTTCCGAACAAGGTCTTGGACATCCGTGCTGACCTGCGCACTTGACTGATCGGACTGCCGGTTACGCAGCGTCTCGAGTGGCCGACGCAGCGAAGTCGGTTCAGCCTGGGAGACGTCCGATCGAGCGACAGGAGATGACCATGACCTCCGCACCCCGCCACCGCCGCTACGGCCGCGCCCTGGGCGCCGGCACTTTGTCCGTGGCGCTGCTCTCCGGCGGTACGGCCGGAGCCTTCGCCGTGACCAGCGCGAAGCCCCCCACCCCCTCGCCGACCCGCAGCGGCATGCCCGTCAGGCCCCCGGTGATCGGCTCCGGCACGCCGAGCATGAAGCCGTCGCGGGTCCCGATGGCGATGGGTTCGATCACCATCTCGCCGAACCGCAGGGCCATCAAGGCTGGCGACACGGTGGTGTTCACCGGCCGCGTCACGGGCGCGAAGCGCGGCTCCACACTGGTGCTCCAGCACATGCGCAACGGCAAGTGGACCACACTCCGGACCACGACGGTGGTCGGCAACAGCGGCCGCTACACGATCAAGCGGACCTTCACCAGCAAGGGCACCGAGCAGGTGCGGGTGGCGGTCAAGTCCGGCATGGTCCACTCCTCGCCGGTCAGCGTGAAGGTGAGCTGAGCCCCCGTATCAGCAGGTCCACGACAGCCGTGAACTCCTCGTCTACGCCGGGGGCGGTCCACTCCCGGGCGTAACAGGGGTCGTGGAAACGGCCGGTGGCCTGGAAGACGGCTCGGGCAGCGGCGGGGGGGGGGGGGGGCGGGGGCGGGGGCCCCCCCCCCCCCCCCCCCCGGGGGGCCGCGGGCGGGGGGGGGGGGGGGGGGGGGGGGGGGGGCCCGGCGGGCGCGCCCCCCCCCCGGCCCCGTCCGCGATGATCCGGGTCAGCTGTGCGGTCAGGTCGGCGAGGTGCTCGCCGACCGCCGTGCCGTTCTCGTCGGTCAGCACCGTGTAGGTGGCGAAGAGTTCGGGGTCGTCGCCCGCCTTGTGCCGCTTGGCCTCGAACAGCGCCGTGAGCCAGGCCCTCAGCCGCTCCTCGGGAGTGCCGTCCGCGGTGACGATGGCGGCCAGTTTTTCCGACGTCCGGTCCAGCCAGCGCTTGGTGACCGCCTCGCGCAGGGCCGCCTTGGTGCGGAAGTGCCGGTAGACACTGCCATGGCTGACGCCGAGCGCGCGGGCCACGTCGACCACGGTGGCCTTGGCCGGGCCGTGACGGCGCAGCACCTCCTCGGTCGCTTCGAGGATGCGCTCGGCGGTCAGGGTCTCGGTGGGCGGTGCCATGCCTTAGACCGTACCCGGAGCCACGGTCAGCGCTCGCTGTCGAGGTGTGCCATCTGCGCGGTCGGGTAGCGGTCGCCGGCCGCCGCGTCCGCCGGCACGGCCTCCTCGATCGCCGCCAGGTCGGCCGCGTCCAGGGTCACGTCCAGGGCGCCCAGCGACTCGCCCAGCCGCTCGCGGGTGCGGGCGCCGACCAGCGGCACGATGTCCTCGCCGCGCGAGAGCACCCAGGCGATGGCGATCTGCGCGACCGTGACGCCCTTCTGCTCGGCGATCTTGCGCAGGGCCTCGACCAGGTTCAGGTTGTGCTGGAGGTTCTCGCCCTGGAAGCGGGGCGAGTGGGCGCGGAAGTCGTTCGCGGCCAGTTGCCGGTCGCGGGCGAAGTGGCCGGAGATCAGGCCGCGGGACAGCACGCCGTACGCCGTGATGCCGATGCCCAGTTCGCGGGTGGTCGGCAGGATGTCCCGCTCGATGCCCCGGCTGATCAGGGAGTACTCGATCTGCAGGTCGGCGATCGGGGCGGTGGCGGCGGCCCGGCGGACGGTCTCGGCGCCGGCCTCGCTCAGGCCGACGTGCCGGACGTACCCCTTCTCGATCAGTTCGGCGATCGCGCCGACGGTCTCCTCGATCGGCACGTCCGGGTCGATCCGGGCGATCCGGTAGACGTCGATGTGGTCGACGCCGAGGCGCTGCAGGGAGTAGGCGGCGAAGTTCCTCACGGCGGCGGGGCGGCCGTCGTAGCCGCTCCAGTTGCCTTCCGGGTCGCGCAGGGCGCCGAATTTCACGCTGGTCAGGGCCTGCTCGCGGAGTGCGGCCGGGGCGGTGCGCAGGGCCTCGCCGATCAGCATCTCGTTGTGGCCCATGGCGTAGAAGTCGCCGGTGTCCAGCAGGGTGACGCCCGCTTCCAGGGCGGCGTGGATGGTCGCGATGGACTCCGTGCGGTCGGCGTCGCCGTAGAGCGCGGACATGCCCATGCAGCCGAGGCCGAGGGCGGAGGTCTGGGGGCCGGTGGTCCCGAGGGATCGGGTGTGCATCGTCATGCCTTCACGATGCCATGACAGCTGACAGATTTCAATATCTGTCATTCCATAGCTGTCAGCACAGTCCGGACCTCTTGACGAAAGGTCTGGACCAACCAACTGTCATGTCTACGACACCTCACCGCACCCCCACCGGGAGGCCCGCATGCTCCGCCGCACGCTGTCCCTGCTCACCGCCGCGCTCGCGACCGCCTGTCTCACCCAGCTCCCGGCCGCCACCACCGCCTCCGCCGCCGACACCTGCGCGGTGAAGTCCCGGCCGGCCGGGAAGGTGCTCCAGGGCTACTGGGAGAACTGGGACGGCTCCGCCAACGGCGTCCACCCGCCCTTCGGCTGGACCCCGATCACCGACTCCCGCATCCCCGCGCACGGTTACAACGTGATCGACGCGGCCTTCCCGGTCATCCGCTCCGACGGGACCGCCCTGTGGGAGGACGGCATGGACACGGGCGTGAAGGTGGCGACGCCGGCGGAGATGTGCGCGGCGAAGGCGTCGGGGCAGACGATCCTGCTCTCCATCGGCGGCGCGGCGGCCGGCATCGACCTGAACTCGTCCGCCGTGGCCGACCGTTTCGTCGCGACGATCGTCCCGATCCTGAAGAAGTACAACTTCGACGGCATCGACATCGACATCGAGACCGGCCTGACGAACAGCGGCAACATCACCCAACTGTCCACGTCCCAGGCCAACTTGATCCGCATCATCGACGGCGTCCTGGCGCGGATGCCGGCGAACTTCGGCCTGACGATGGCCCCCGAGACCGCGTACGTCACCGGCGGCAGCATCACCTACGGCTCGATCTGGGGCGCCTACCTGCCGATCATCAAGAAGTACGCCGACAACGGCCGGCTGTGGTGGCTGAACATGCAGTACTACAACGGCAGCATGTACGGCTGCTCCGGCGACTCCTACCAGGCCGGCACGGTCGCGGGCTTCACCGCCCAGACCGACTGCCTCGACAAGGGCCTGGTGGTCCAGGGCACGACGATCAAGGTGCCGTACGACAAGCAGGTCCCGGGTCTGCCGGCTCAGCCCGGCGCGGGCGGCGGCTACATGTCACCGTCCCTCGTCTCCCAGGCCTGGAACCACTACGGCACCCCCCTCAAGGGCCTGATGACCTGGTCGATCAACTGGGACGGCTCGAAGAACTGGACCTTCGGCGACAACGTCAGGGCGCTGCAGCACCGTTGAGCGGCACCGACCGTCAGCCCGCCGGTTCCGCCAGCGCCTTGACGGCCGGCCGGAGCAGGGCGGCGACCCGGTCGGCCGGGGCGTCACGCAGCGGGGCCAGGCCCAGGAGCTGGTGGCCGATCGTGACGCCCAGCAAGGTGGTGACGACCAGGGCGGCGCGCAGCTCGCGGTCCTCGGCCCCGGGCAGCGCGCCGCCGACGCCCTCGATCTGCCGGCCCAGGGCCTCGCGGGCGTGCTCGGCGGCGGCCGGGTCGGTGAGCATGGAGCGCATCATCGCCAGGGTGCCCTCGGGAAGGCCGCCCAGCTTGAGGCCGAGGGTGGCCAGCAGCTGATCGACGAGCGCGTCGGCGTCGGTGGCCGCCGGCAGCGCGGGGACCGTCTGCACGGCCCGGGTGAACAGCTCGCGCTTCGAGCCGAAGTACTGCATGACCAGCGCCGGGTCGACACCCGCCGCGGTGGCCACGGCGCGGATGGTGGTGCGGTCGAAGCCCTTCTCGGCGAACAGCTCCCGGGCGCGGTCGAGGATGCGCGCCTCGGTGGCGCGGCGGCGTTCGGCGCGGGTCTGGTGAGGAGCGGGCACGAATTCACTCTACAGCCGTTGACCGAGCGTCCGGCGGGCTCCTACCGTGGTTGGGTCAACGGTTGTTGAGCGAGTGGAGTGAACCGGCATGCCGGACCATCAAGGCCCTCGGACCCCGCGCGATGTGCTGGCCCGCTACTACCGGGCCATGCTCGACAAGTCCGCGGACGATCTCGCCGACCTGTACGCCGTGGACGCGGTCCACGAGTTCCCGTTCGCCTCCCCCGGCTTCCCGCCGCGCTTCGAGGGGCGCGAGGCGGTGCGCGCGGGCTATCGGGCGGCGTGGGGCGCCGGCCCCGCGCAGATCGAGGAGATCGAGCAGATCGCGATCCACGACACCGCCGACCCCGAGGTCGTCATCGCCGAGCAGGTCGTACGGGGATCACTGCCGGCCACCGGCGCCTCCTTCAGCGTTCCGGGCCTCCTGGTCCTCCGCGTCCGCGACGGACTGCTCACGCGGGTACGGGACTACATGGACGGCGCGGGGGTGGCGGCGGCCAGGTCGTGACGGCAGGGGACCGCCCAGCCGGCCGGCCGAAGCCCCAACCCAGAACGCCCACCCTCCAGCCGACCGAGTCGGCTGGAGGGTGGGCGTAGGCCTGGGACCTCGGCGAGGGCGAGGGTCAGCAGCCCAGCAGGCGGCTGGCCAGGTACCCCTCGATCTGGTCCAGCGACACGCGCTCCTGCTTCATCGAGTCACGCTCACGCACGGTCACGGCGTTGTCCTCGAGCGTGTCGAAGTCCACCGTCACGCAGTACGGCGTACCGATCTCGTCCTGGCGACGGTAGCGGCGGCCGATGGCGCCGGCGTCGTCGAACTCGATGTTCCAGTGCTGCCGCAGCGCCTGGGCGAGACCCTTGGCCTTCGGGGACAGCTCGGCGTTGCGGGACAGCGGCAGCACGGCCACCTTCACCGGAGCCAGCCGGTGGTCGAGGCGCAGCACCGTCCGCTTCTCCATCTTGCCCTTGGCGTTCGGCGCCTCGTCCTCGACGTAGGCGTCGAGCAGGAAGGCCAGCATGGTGCGGCCAACACCGGCCGCGGGCTCGATGACGTACGGCGTCCAGCGCTCGCCGGCCTCCTGGTCGAAGTAGGAGAGGTCCTGGCCGGAGGCCTTGGAGTGGGCGCCGAGGTCGTAGTCCGTCCGGTTGGCGACACCCTCCAGCTCGCCCCACTCGCTGCCGCCGAACTGGAAGCGGTACTCGATGTCGGCGGTGCGCTTGGAGTAGTGGGAGAGCTTCTCCTTCGGGTGCTCGTACCAGCGCATGTTCTCAGTGCGCAGGCCGAGGCCCGTGTACCAGTTCCAGCGCTGCTCCATCCAGTACTCGTGCCACTTCTCGTCCTCGCCCGGCTTGACGAAGAACTCCATCTCCATCTGCTCGAACTCACGGGTGCGGAAGATGAAGTTGCCCGGCGTGATCTCGTTGCGGAACGACTTGCCCATCTGGGCGATGCCGAACGGCGGCTTGCGGCGCGAGGTGGTCTGCACCTGGGCGAAGTTGGTGAAGATGCCCTGGGCGGTCTCCGGGCGCAGGTAGGCGACGGAGCCGCTGTCCTGGGTCGGGCCGAGGTGCGTCGACAGCAGACCGGAGAACTGCTTGGGCTCGGTGAACTGGCCCTTGTTGCCGCAGTTCGGGCAGTTGATGTCGGCCAGGCCGTTCGCCGGGGCGTGGCCCTTCTTCTCCTCGTACGCCTCTTCCAGGTGGTCGGCGCGGAACCGCTTGTGACACGCGGTGCACTCGGTCAGCGGATCCGTGAAGGTGGCGACGTGGCCGGAGGCGACCCAGACCTCGGAGGCCAGGATGACGGACGAGTCGATACCGACGACGTCCTCGCGCGACGTCACCATGTAGCGCCACCACTGGCGCTTGATGTTCTCCTTGAGCTCGACACCCAGCGGTCCGTAGTCCCAGGCGGCACGCTGACCGCCGTAGATCTCACTGCACGGGAAAACGAAGCCACGGCGCTTGCTCAGGCTGACGATGGTGTCGATCTTGTCGGCGGCCACGGTGCTCTCTTCATTACGACGACGGGCGTTGAAGCGAGATGCTTCCAGCGAATGATTCAGGTTACCGGCGCAGGCTCCCCCCGGACCAAATCGGCCCCCTCCCTGAGTGCCTCCCCCGGGCTCCCGGGGGCCCTTACCGGCGTTTATTGACAACGGTTTCCATGTTAGTTGAAAATGACTGTCATGAACGTACGACGACGCCTCATACCCGCCGCCGCGATCACCGCCGTGACCGCCCTCAGCCTCGGCACCCTCACGGCCTGCTCCGGCGACAGGGCGGAGGCGGCGAACACCGGCAAGTTCGACGTCATCGCGTCCTTCTACCCCATGGCGTTCCTCGTCGACCGGATCGGCGGGGACCACGTCCACGTCACCAGTCTCACCTCCCCCGGCCAGGAGCCGCACGACCTGGAGCTCAGTCCCCGGCAGATCGCCTCCCTCCAGGACTCCGACGCCGTCCTGTACCTGAGGAACCTCCAGCCCTCCGTCGACGACGCGGTGGCCCAGTCCCCCGTGAAGACGAAGATCGACGCGGCCTCCCTGACCACGCTGGAGGAGCACGGCAACGAGGTCGGCGGCCACGCGGCCGCGCACGACACGCACGAGGGCGAGGAGTCCGGCGGCAAGGACCCGCACATCTGGCTCGACCCGGTGCGCTACGCCCAGGTCGCCGAGGGCGTCGGCAAGGCCTTCGAGAAGGCCGACCCCAAGCACGCGGCCGACTACCGCAGGAACACCGCCGCCCTGGTCAAGCAGCTGACCGACCTGGACCGGCAGTTCAAGAGCGGCCTCGCGCACACCAGGACCAAGGTCTTCATCACCACCCACGCCGCCTTCGGCTACCTCGCCGAGCGCTACGGCCTGACCGAGGAGGCCGTCAACGGCCTCGACCCCGAGTCCGAGCCCAGCGCCGCACGCGTGAAGGACCTGGAGACGATGGCCGAGGCCGACGGCGTCTCCACCGTCTTCTACGAGACGCTCGTCAGCGACAAGACCGCGAAGACCATCGCGCACGACGCGGGCCTGAAGACCGACGTGCTGGACCCGATCGAGGGCATCACGGCCAAGTCCCGCGGCAAGGACTACTTCTCCATCCAGGAGGCCAACCTGAAGGCGCTCCGACAGGCCCTCGGCTCGAAGTGAGGGGACACGAGATGACCAGCGATTCCGTCATATCCCTGCGCGGGGTCACCGCCGAACTCGGCGCGCGCCCCGTGCTCCGGGGCATCGACCTCACGGTCCGCCGCGGCGAGGTCGTTGCGCTGCTCGGCGCCAACGGCTCCGGCAAGTCCACGGCGATCCGCGCCGTCATCGGCCAGGTCCCGGTCAGCGGCGGCGCCATCGAGCTGTTCGGCACCCCGCGCCGCGCCTTCCGCGACTGGGCGCGCGTGGGCTACGTACCGCAGCGGACGACGGCCGCGGGGGGCGTCCCCGCGACGGTGACCGAGATCGTGTCCTCCGGCCGGCTCTCCCGCACCCGCTTCGGCGTCTTCCGCAGGGCCGACCGGGACGCCGTGCACCGGGCCCTGGAGCTGGTCGGGATGGCCGACCGCGCCAAGGACTCGGTGAACGCCCTGTCCGGCGGCCAGCACCAGCGCGTCCTGATCGCCCGCGCCCTCGTCGCCGAGCCCGAACTGCTGATCATGGACGAGCCGATGGCCGGCGTCGACCTGGCCAGCCAAGAGGTGCTCGCCCGCACACTGAGGCAGCAGGTCGACTCCGGTACGACGGTCCTGCTCGTGCTGCACGAGCTGGGCCCCCTGGAGCCCCTGATCGACCGGGCGGTGGTCCTGCGCGACGGCTGCGTCCTGCACGACGGCCCGCCACCGCAGGCCGTCGGCCAGCACGCCCTGCCCGGCCACGACCACGTACACCCGCACGCACCGGCGGGCACCGAACCTCTGCGGACGGGACTGCTGAGCTGATGGACCTCCTGAACTACGCCTTCATGCAGCGGGCGCTACTCGCCGCCGTCCTGGTCGGCATCACCGCGCCCGCGATCGGCATCTATCTCGTCCAGCGCCGGCAGCCCCTGATGGGCGACGGCATCGGCCACGTCGCGATGACCGGCGTGGGCCTCGGCTTCCTGCTGCACGCCTCGCCGGTGTGGATGGCCACGGCCGTCTCCGCGCTGGGCTCGGTCCTGATGGAGCTGATCCGCTGGTACGGCAGGACGCGCGGCGACATCGCCCTCGCGATGCTCTTCTACGGCGGTATGGCGGGCGGCGTGATGTTCGTCAACATCGCGCCGGGCGGCTCCAACGCCAACCTCATGTCGTACCTGTTCGGCTCGTTGTCGACGGTGGCCCCCTCGGACGTGACCGCGATCATGGTGCTCGCCGCGTTCGTCGTCGCGGTGACCCTCGGTCTGCGCCGCCAGCTGTTCGCCGTCAGTCAGGACGAGGAGTTCGCGCGGGTCACCGGGCTGCCCGTGCGGGCGCTGAACCTGCTCGTCGCGGTCACCGCCGCCGTCACGGTCACCGTGGCCATGCGGGTGGTCGGCCTGATCCTGGTGTCCGCGCTCATGGTCGTACCGGTGGCGGCGGCGCAGCAGCTCACCCGCAGCTTCGCCGTGACCTTCGCGATCGCCGTCGCCATCGGCGTGTCCGTGACGGTCGCCGGCACGATCACCTCGTACTACCAGGACGTCCCGCCCGGCGCGACGATCGTCCTGCTGACCATCGCCGCGTTCGTCGCGCTGACGGTCCTGGCCACGCCGCTGGCCCGCCGACGCGCCCGCGCGGCGGCCGCCGCACAGCCCGCCGGGGATCCGGCGGAGTGCACGATTCCGGCCACTCGGCCGGCCGGGGACGAGATCATCGTCTGACCGCTGACAGCCCGGGCTGGCACAATGGCCGCCCGGGCAGAAGCGAGACGTGAGGAGACAACGGTGACGACCGCTGGACCGCCCGTGAAGGGCCGCGCGACCCGCCAGCGTGCAGCCGTGGCGGCGGCCCTGGACGAGGTCGAGGAGTTCCGCAGCGCGCAGGAACTGCACGACATGCTCAAGCACAAGGGCGACTCGGTCGGCCTGACCACGGTGTACCGCACCCTCCAGTCCCTCGCCGACGCCGGCGAGGTCGACGTCCTGCGCACGTCCGACGGCGAGTCCGTCTACCGCCGCTGCTCGACCGGCGAACACCATCACCACCTCGTCTGCCGCGTCTGCGGCAAGGCGGTGGAGGTGGAGGGCCCAGCCGTGGAGAAGTGGGCGGAGGCGATCGCCGCCGAGCACGGCTATGTCAACGTGGCCCACACGGTCGAGATCTTCGGCACGTGCGCGGACTGCGCCGAGCACTCCGGCAGCTGAGCATCGGCCGTCCGGCCGACCTCAGCCCCGGTCGGAGCAGGAGTAGGAGTGGCGTCCACAGCCTCGGCGCGACAAGGGCGCCCAGGACGATGACGGCCGCCCACCCGCCGTACGACCGCGGCACAGCAGCCCCGGGCGGTGCTCAAACGCGCGTGAGATGGCGGTCGAGTATCGCCCGCAGCCGGTCCGCGTCCGACGGGTCGCTCAGGCCGTGCTTCGGCAGCAGGGTCAGGCACCGCGCCTTCTTGCCGTCGCTGAACAGCACGAACAGCTCCGGCGTCTCCCGGTACACCGGCCGCGCACCCCACCCCTGCGTGACGGTGATGTGCTCCCCGCGGATCGTCACCCCGGCGTCCGTCACCGTCGTACGGCAGGGGCCGTTCACATCCGCGGCGCGCATCATGCCGCGTCCCTGCAAGCGCGGCAGCAGGACGAGACCGAGCGCGAAGTAGCACAGCAGGAGGAGCGTGGGCAGGTCGATGTCCCCGTCGGAGGCCAGGAGGGCGTACCACAGCACCCCTACGGCCACCGCCCCGACCAGATGCCGGATCGACCAGGTGACTTTCCTGCGCGCCCACAGTGCCGACGAGAAGTCCCGCGCGGTCGGCCGGTAGTCCAGCTCGACCGTCTCCTGCACCGCGTCCCGCCCCATGTCCATGACCATGAGGCGGGATCATACGGGGCCGAACAGCGGCTCAGTCGCGGCCGAAGCAGCGCTCCAGTTCGTCCAGATCGTAGAACGCGCTGCCCTTGGCGACGGGACGGCAGCCCGCCTTGAACGGCGTCTCGCGCTCGTTGTAGAGCATGCGGACGAGGTAGCGGCCGTCCTTCTCGTACACGTCCCACTGGATGTTGGCGCCGAGCGGGGCCACCGACGCCCCCCGCCAGGGGTTGTCGGCGTAGGTGTACGGCTTACCGGGCGTCGCCGGCTTCGTGCTGCCGGGCAGGCCCATCAGCGCGGCCAGGGGGATGATCTCCTCGGCGTGGGTGAAGCGCAGCTCGGCGCCGAGGTCGCTGGTGCCGGCGCGCTTGGCCTCGACCTGCTTGAAGAGGTCGTCCAGGAGGACGCCGGCCATCTTGTAGGTGATGTCGCTGTCGGAGAAGGCGGGGCCCTTCTCGTAGAAGTCCTCCGCGGCCCCGAGGTAACCGAACCAGGCGGCGTCCGAGCGGGAGATGTAGCGGTCCATGCCCCAGCCCCCGCCGTCCGGGTCAGGGCTCTCGTCGTTCATCGCCGGCGCGATGGCGTACAGGTTGTAGACGGCCTGCGCGGCGCCGGCCTGGTCGCCGATCCCGTCGACGAACGGCGCCTTGAAGATCCGCCGCAGCACGCCGCGCGCGGCCTCGTGCGTCCTGGGCTGGTCGCTGATCGAGTTCAGCGTGTCCTTGAGCCGCTGGTCGTTCGCGATGTAGTCCCGGTACGCGGCACCACCCGCCGCCTTGTGGAAGTACAGCAGGTCCTTGTCCGTCCGGGTCGCCCCGATCAGCGGCTTCAGCGCGGCGTCGGCGGCGGCGAGGGCGCCGGTGTACTCGCTCGCGCTGTCCACGGCCCGCCCCTGCCCGGAGCTGACCACGTCGATCTTCTCGCCCTGCGCGGCGATGTCTTCGAACAGGGTGGGCAGGCGCTGCTCCATGCGCGTCGCCGTATCCCGCATCTCCTGCCGGCCGCGTCCGCTGAGGTTGCCGTACCCGATCTTCTCCATGGCGGCCATGAGCGCCCGCACGGTCGGCCCGAACTCCTCACCCTTGCCGGTGAGTTGGCCCTCCTCCCGCGCCTTGTCCCACAGCCCGAGGATCAGGTCGCCGTCCTCGCTGCCGGTCGCCGCACGGGAGCCGTGCCGGGAGACGTTCTCGGTGAAGACGGCGGTGTAACCGGCCGGGGGCCGCTGGTAGGCGCGCGGGTTCTGTCCGGGTGCGTACGGGGCCTTGGTGCCGTAACTCTCGCGGTGCGCGGGGCCGTCGGCGGCGTGCGCGGGCAGCGCGGTGAGCAGCAGGGCGCCGAGGGCGAGAACAGGCGTGAGACGTCTCATAAGTCCCCCATCCTCGGCGGCCCGCCTGAACCGCCGGTGGCTACGAAGTGGAATTGCCCTTCATCGCGGCTTCCATGGCGAGGAGTTCCTCGTTCGGGACGGCGCCGCCGAACCGCCGGTCGCGGGAGGCGAATTCGACACAGGCCCGCCACAGGTCACGGCGGTCGAAGTCGGGCCACAGCACGTCCTGGAAGACCATCTCGGCGTACGCACTCTGCCAGAGCAGGTAGTTGGAGGTGCGCTGCTCCCCGCTGGGGCGCAGGAAGAGGTCGACGTCCGGCATGTCCGGGTAGTACAGGTACTTCTGGACGGTCTTCTCGTTGACCTTCGCCGGGTCCAGCCGCCCGGCCGCGACGTCCTCGGCCAACGCCTTCGCCGCGTCCGCGATCTCGGCCCGCCCGCCGTAGTTCATGCAGAAGTACAGCGTGAGCAGGTCGTTGTCCTTGGTCTGCTCCTGGGCGACCTGCAGCTCCTTGGCGACCGACTTCCACAGCTTGGGCATACGGCCCACCCAGCGCACCCGGATGCCGAGCTCGTCGAGCTGGTCCCGCGTCTTGCGGATGAAGTCGCGGTTGAAGTTCATCAGGAAGCGGACCTCGTCGGGCGACCGCTTCCAGTTCTCGGTGGAGAAGGCGTAGAGGGAGATGTTGCGGACGCCGACCTCGATCGAGCCCTGGAGCACGTCCAGCACCCGCTCGGCTCCGACCTTGTGGCCCTCGGTCCTGGGCAGCCCGCGCTCCTTGGCCCACCGCCCGTTGCCGTCCATGACGATGGCCACGTGGTTCGGGACCAGCTCGCCGGGGAGCTTGGGCGCGCGGGCACCGGACGGATGCGGCTCCGGCGCCTTGTACTCGCGCCGCTGGCGCCCCAGGATCCCGCGTACGACCATGTGCTTCTCGTCTCCCTCTTGCTTCTCGACGTACCTGAGCGTTACTTCTCGACGTACCTGAGCGAACGCAGCCCGCGCTCCAGATGCCAGTGCAGGTAGGCGGACACCAGGCCGCTGCCCTCGCGGACGTACCGCGCCTCGCACGCGTCCGCCGTCTCCCAGTCTCCCGTAAGCAGCGCCCCGAGGAGTACCAGGGTCTGCGGCGACGGTACGACACTCCCCGGCACCCGGCAGTCGGCGCACACGGAACCACCGGAGGCCACGGAGAAGAACCGGTTCGGTCCGGGCATCCCGCACTTCGCGCAGTCACCGAAACTCGGGGCGTAACCGTTGACGGCGAGGGAGCGGAGCAGGAAGGCGTCGAGGACGAGGTGGGGCGCGTGCTCGCCCCGGGCGAGGGTGCGCAGGGCGCCCACGAGCAGCAGATACTGCTGCACCGCCGGCTCCCCCTCGTGATCGGTGAACCGCTCGGCGGTCTCCAGCATCGCCGTCCCGGCGGTGTACCGCGCGTAGTCGGTGACGATCCCGCCGCCGTACGGCGCGATGGTCTCACTCTGCGTGCACAACGGCAGCCCGCGCCCGACCAGCTCGCTCCCGCGCGCGAAGAACTGCACGTCGACGTGGGAGAAGGGCTCCAGCCGGGCCCCGAACTTCGACTTCGTGCGCCGCACGCCCCGGGCCACGGCCCGCACCCGCCCGTGACCGCGTGTGAGCAGCGTGATGATCCGGTCCGCCTCACCCAGCTTCTGGGTGCGCAGCACGATGCCGTCGTCGCGGAACAGACTCATGGGCACCATTCTCGCCCAAGCGCTCCCCTGCACGCGCCCTTAAACAATATGTTGAAGCCGGGCAAGGAACACGACGTGGGAAGAAGGTGCAGCCCGTGCCGCTCGACGGCTTCACTCCATGGCCCGAGGACGCCGCCCTCGTCTACCGCCGCGCCGGCTACTGGCAGGGCCGACCCCTGCCCGAGCTGCTGCGCGACTGGGCACGCGAGCACGGCCCACACACCGCGCTCGTGCACGGCACGACCCGCCTCACCTACTTCCGGCTGGACCGCCGGGTGAGCCGGATGGCGGCCGGTCTGCGGCTGCGGGGTGTCGAGCCCGGCAGGCGGGTGGTGGTGCAGCTGCCGAACACTCCCGAGTTCGTCGTCGCGGTGTTCGCGCTGATGCGGGTCGGCGCGATCCCGGTGCTCGCGCCGACGGCCCACCGGGAGACGGAGATCGCCCACCTGGTCGCCGAGAGCGAGGCGGTCGGCTACGTCGGCCCGGCGGTGCACCGCGGCTTCGACCACGCGGAGACGGCCGCCCGCATCGCCGCCGGGTCGACGTCGCTGCGCCGGATCTTCACCCTCACCGCGCCCGGCGAGCAGTCGGGCGGCTTCTCGTTGCTGCCAGGGGGCGCACTGGCCTTCCCCCTGCACACCGTGGACGAGGCACCGGTACCGGACCACCGCCTGGACGCCTCGGACGTGGCGTTCTTCCTGCCGTCGGGCGGCGGCACGACGACACCGCCGAGGCTCGTCGGCCGCACCCACGACGACTACGCCTACCAGCTCCGCGCCGCGGCGGAGCCGCTCGCTCTCGGCCCCGAGGACGTGTACCTGGCGACGCTGCCCGCCGAGTCCACCTTCGCCCTCGGCTGCCCCGGCATCCTCGGCACCCTGGCGGTGGGCGGCACGGTCGTACTGCTCGACGACCCGGCGCCGGAGGCGGCCTTCCACACGATCGCGCGGGAAGGGGTGACCGTCACGACGGTGACACCGGGCATCGCCGCCCGGTGGCTGGACGCCCTGGACGACGCCGTGGCCGACCTGGCCTCACTCCGGGTGATGCAGATCGGCGGCGGCGCCTCCCGCCTCGACCCCGCCCTGGCCGCACGGATCGAGCCCGGTTTCGGCTGCCGGCTCCAGCAGGTGTGAGGCAGGGCGGAAGGGCTGCTCACCGCCACCCGCCTGGACGACCCGCGGGACGTGATCCTCGGCACCCAGGGCCGCCCGGTCTCCCCGGCCGACGAGATCCGCATCGACGCGCCCGAGGGAGAGCCCGGCGAACTCCTGGTCCGGGGCCCGCCCCCAACCGGCACCGGCCCCCGAGGTCACCTGACCATCCCCGTGGGCGGGGGGCAGTGATTGGCAGCTTTGTACCACTCTCCGGACGCATAGTTGCTGGTCAAGCGGGTGAAGGCTGGATGGCGTGGAACAGGCCTGCCAATCACGCTGCCCGCTCGCTTCTCGCCCGTGCTGGAGTGGGCCGAGTCAAGGGTGGCCCGGAGGGTCATCGCCGAAGGCGACGCGGAACGCGCCCTTTACTCGGCTCGCGGAAGCACGACACTGAGAAAGAAGCGGGCGGCCCCACGGCAACTGATCGGTACCGGCCGCGCGTCACGTCCCCAACTCGTCCAGCTGTCAGCCGGGTTGAGTGGCAGGATCGGTGTACGTGAGCCATCGCACCGCGTTCTGGACCATCGCCCGTGCAGCCACACCGCTCTACGCCACCACCCTCGCCGCCTCGGTGGGCTCACTGGTCGACACGGCGCTGCTCGGCCGGTACGCCACCGTGTCACTCGCCGCCTTCGCGGTGACCGTGGCGGTGTTCAGTCCGGCGACCGCGACCGTGGCGGGCGCCCTGCGCGGTGTGATGCCGTTCGTCGCGCCGCACCGCGACGATCCCGAGCGGCTGCTGCCGCTGGTGCGTGCCGGTATGTGGCTGGCGTTCACGGTGGGCGGGCTGTGCGCGGCCGCGGTGGCGGCGGTGCCGCTGATCGGCGGGCTGTGGGGCGTCCCGCCGCGCGTGCTGGACCAGCTCGGCGTGTTCCCCTGGCTGCTGGCGGCGAGCGTGCTGCTGATCGCGGTCGGCCAGTCGGCCACCTCCGTGCTGGTGGCCCTCGGACGCTCCGCTCAGGTGATGCGGTCCGGGCTGCTCGGCACCGTCGTGTCGGTGACGCTGTCGGTGCTGCTGGTCGGCGGGCCGGGGCCGCTGCCGAGCCACGGCCTGACCGGCGCGGGTCTCGCCATGCTCGCCTCCAGCCTGGCGAGCACCTGCCTCAACCAGTACGCGCTGCGCCGCCGCACGGTGCTGGCCGGCCGCCGCATCCGTCCCGGACGGCCCGATCCGCGGCAGGTGCTGCGCCTGGCCCGAGTGGGGCTGCCGCTCGCCGGGACGGTGCTGGTGAAGTTCACCGTGCTGGGCGTGCTGACCTTCGCCGCCGCCCGGCTCGGTGCCGACGCCGCGGCCGTGCACAACGTCGGCGAGTCCCTGGTCAACGTCGTCTTCACCGCGGCGGTGGCGGTGGGCCAGGCCACGGTGCCGCTGATCGCCGGATACGCCGCGGAGCGTGACGTCGTACGCATCCGGAGTGCGGTGGGGGCGGGTCTGCGGGTGGCGCTGTGCGCGGTAGGGCTGCTGGGGGCCGCGCTGTTCGTGTTCCGGGACCCGCTGATCGCACTGTTCAGTACGAATCCCGGGCTGCGGGGCCGGGTGACGGGGCTGCTCCCGCTGGTCCTGGCGGTCGTGGTCAGCGACGCCCTGCAGGCGGTGGCGGGCTTCGGCCTGGTGGGGCTCAAGCGGACCGGGCCGGGCCTGGTGTCGACGGCGGTGTGGTTCGGGGCGCTGGCGGCGCTGTCCGTCCCGGTCGCCGACGCGTCCGGCCTGACCGGACTGTGGACGGCACTGGCCTGCGCCAACCTGCTTCAGGCCGGCACCAAACTGCGCTCCTTCCGGCGGCACAGCGCCCTGGTCACGGCGTCGGCCGGGACCGCGCCGGAAGCCGCGTCACCACGCCACCAGGTTTCTTGATCCCCAATCCCAAGCCCCAGGTCCAAGCCCAACCCCCAGGCCAAAGTCCCAAGCCCAGGCCAAGACCCGCCCCCTTCGCGTCCCGCCATTGGCTCGACCTCTGGCGGCTAGCCCATTCGTGTGCGCCGTCTTGACCACCCCCACGCCCCCTCCTATGGTCGCGCTACCGACCGGACGTAGGACGTAGGACGTCGTATCTCCCACCCCCCTCCTCCCCTTCCCCCCAACGACTTGCTGGAGGACCCGTGCGCGACGACGTGAATCCCGACGTACCGGCACCGCGCCGCCGGTCGTTCCTGAAGTACACGGGTGTGCTGGGCGCGGCCGCCGTTCTGCCGCCGGTGCTGGCGGGCTGCTCCGCAGGACCGGAGTCCACGAACGACACCGGGAACGGCGGCAGCGGCAAGGACCGGACGCTGACCGCGGTGATCGGCTACGGCAACGACGGCAGCTGGGATCCGACGCAGACGGCGTCGGCGTTCTGCATGGCCGCCAACAACCACATCTACGAGGGGCTGTTGGACACCGACCCGATCAGCCGGGTGCCGTATCCGGCGCTCGCCACCGAGGTGCCCAAGGACGCGGGCGCCACCACCTGGCGGTTCACCCTGCGCTCGGGCGCGACCTTCCACGACGGCAAGCCCGTCACCGCCGACGACGTCGTGTTCGTCTTCGACCGGATCCTCGACCCGAAGACCCAGACGCTCGCCAAGGGCTTCTTCGCCGGCTGGCTCGGCAGCGTCAGGAAGGTGGACTCCCGCACCGTCGAGCTCGTGCTCAAGTTCCCCTTCCCCGAAGGGCTTTCCCGGCTCACCCTCGCCAAGATCATGCCGAAGCACGTCTTCTCCAAGCCCGGCGCCTGGGACGACGCCATCAAGGGGCTGGCCGTCGGCTCGGGGCCGTACCGGCAGACCGCGCACCACCCGAAGTCCAACACCACCTTCGAGGCCTTCGCCGCCTACAACGGGCCGCGCCCGCCTGCCTTCAAGCGCATGAACTGGCTGACCATCGTGGACGCCGCTCCGCGCGTGGCGAAGATCTCCGGGTCCGACGCCGGGGCGCAGATCGCCGACAACATCCCCTACGCCAACATCGCCAGACTGGAGCAGGGCGGGCTCAAGGTCGCCGGCGGCGCCGGGATGAACAACCTCTTCCTGATGTTCAACACCCAGCACAAGCCCTTCGACGACGTGCGGGTGCGACAGGCGCTGCACTACGCCATCGACACCGAGAAGATGGTGCAGGTCGCCCTCAAGGGGCACGGGAAGCCCGCCTCCTCGTTCCTGAACGAGGGCAACCCGACCTACCGGCGGGCCAAGACCGTGTACGACTACGACCCCGAGAAGGCGAAGGCGCTGCTGAAGGCCGCCGGGGTCGGCAACCTCAAGGTCAACATCCTTGCGGTGAACGTCAGTTGGATCGTGGACTGCCTGCCGACCATCAAGTCCTCCTGGGACGCGATCGGCGTGGAGACGACTCTGGCGCCGCAGGAGACCACGGCCGTGTTCACCAAGATGGACCAGAAGCAGGACTACCAGGTCGTCGCCGCGGCTTCCAATCCGAACCAGTTCGGGCTCGACGCCGATCTGATCATGCACTACAACTACGGGCCGCAGAACCTGTGGATGCAGTACACCCGGTGGGCCGGCGACCCCGTCGCCAAGCAGCTCTTCAAGGACATGGACCGGGCGACCCGGGAGCCGGATCCGGAGAAGAAGAAGGCGATCATCCAGGACTACATCGACGTCGTCGCCGAGCAGGCCGTGCTGTACCCGGTCGTCCACAACGAGCTGATGACCGCCTGGGACGCCCGGAAGCTCACGGGCATAAGGGCGCAGCCCTACCCCGGCATCAACCTCCTCCAGGCCAAGTGGATCTGACGGCATGACGGCTGTCGTACGGATCCTGCTCCGCCGTATCGCGCTGCTCGTGCCGCTGATGCTCGGGATCGTGCTGTTCGTGTTCCTGGTGATGCGGTTCTCGGACGTCGATCCCGCGTCCGCGTTCTTCCAGGGCGCGAACCCGACCCCGCAGCAGCTGCACGACTTCCGGGAACGGAACGGGCTGCTCGATCCGCTCCCGGTGCGGTACGTCCACTTCGTCGGCGATCTGCTCCACGGCGACCTCGGCACCAGCGCCCTGACCCGGGCGCCGGTCGTCAAGCAGGTCACCACCGCGCTGCCGCTCACCCTCCAGCTGACCTTCCTGGGGCTCGCCATCGCGGTGGTGCTGGCGCTGGTGGGCGGGGTGACGGCCGCTGTGTACCGGGACCGGATCCCGGACCAGGTCATCCGGGTGGTCTCGCTGGTCGGGGTGGCCGCGCCCGGCTTCTGGCTGGCGCTGCTGATGATCCAGTACCTGGCGGTGGACCGGGGCTGGTTCCCGACCGGCGGCTACATCAACCCGGCCGACTCGGTCACCGGCTGGCTGAAGACCATGGCGCTGCCCGCCCTCGCCCTGTCCCTGCCCGTAGCCGCGCAGCTGACGAGGATCGTCCGCACCTCGGTGGTGGAGGAGCTGGACAAGGACTATGTGCGGACGGCGATCGGGAGCGGGTTGCCGCCCCGGGTCGTCGTCGGCCGGAACGTGCTGCGCAACGCCCTGGTCAATCCGCTGACCGTGCTCGGGCTGCGGGTCGGCTACCTCCTCGGCGGTGCCGTCGTCATCGAGACGATCTTCTCGCTGCCCGGCATGGGCAAGCTGATGATCGACGCCGTGCAGAACGGCGACCCCGCCGTGGTGCAGGGGGTGGTGCTGACGACCGCCACCGGCTTCGTCGTCGTCAACCTCGTGATCGACATTCTGTATCTGCTGGTCAACCCACGTCTGAGGGCGGGCTGATGGTCACGCGCGCGAGGCTTGCCGAGCGGCTCTCCCGGCCCGGCGGCGTACGGCTGCGGGGCTGGCGCCGGCTGCCGCTGCTGTCGAAGGTCGCCGCCTGTTTCCTGGCCCTGGTCATCCTCGTCGCCGTCCTCGCCCCGCTCCTCGCCCCCGACGATCCCCTCGACCAGCAGGAGCCGGTCGGCGGCAGCGGGCATCCGTCCGCCGCGCACTGGTTCGGGCAGGACAGCCTCGGCCGGGACATCCTGAGCCGGCTGATGTACGGCGCCCGGTGGTCGCTGGCGATCGGGCTGGGGGCGACGGCGCTCGCGCTGGTCGTGGGCGCCGTCATCGGGGCGGTGGCCGCCACCTCCCGCAAGGCGGTCGACGAGACGCTGATGCGCTGCCTGGACGTGGTGATGGCGTTCCCCGGGATCGCGCTCGCCGCCGTGCTGGTCGCCGTGTTCGGCGGCGGGATCGGCGTGCTGATCTGCGCCATCGCCTTCCTGTTCACTCCCCCCGTGGCGCGGGTGGTACGGGCCAACGTCCTCGATCAGTACGGCGAGGACTACGTCACGGCGGAACGGGTGATCGGCGCCCGTACGCCCCACATCGTGGCGCGGCACGTGGCGGTCAACTGCGCCGCCCCGGTGCTGGTGTTCTGCACGGTCCAGGTCGCCGAGGCGATCGTGTTCGAGGCGTCGCTGTCCTTCATCGGCGCCGGGGTGCGGCCGCCGGCCCCGTCCTGGGGAAGTGTCATCGCCGACGGCAAGAACATGGTGCTGACCGGCGGCTGGTGGGCGACCGTCTTCCCGGGGCTGCTGATCCTGCTGACCGTGCTGTCGCTGAACATCCTCTCCGAGGGCGTGTCCGACGCGTGGGCGGCACCGGCGGCACGGGAGGTGGAGGCTCCCCCCGAGGACCGGCTGGAGGCGCCGGAGCCGGGCAGCGGTGAGGTGCTGCGGCTGCCCGGGCTGACCGAGGCCGCCCGGCGGCTGCGGTCGCGGGCCCGGCCGCTGCCCGACCGGAGCGGGCAGCCGGTGCTCGCCGTGGAGAACCTCACCATCGGCTTCCCGGACCGGCACCGGGGTGTCGACATCGTGGCCGGGGTCAGTTTCGAGGTGTACCCCGGGGAAGTGCTCGGTCTGGTCGGTGAGTCGGGCTGCGGGAAGTCGCTGACCGCGCTCACCGTCATGGGGCTCCAGCCGAGCCGGGCGCGCGTCGGAGGGCAGGTGCGGTTCCGGCAGCGGGAGCTGCTCGCCGAGCCGATGCGGGCCAGGCGGCGGCTGCTCGGGCACGAGATGGCGATGGTCTACCAGGACGCCCTGTCCTCGCTGAACCCGGCGATGACCATCCGCGCCCAGCTGAAGCAGCTCGTCCGGCGCGGGGGCCGGCGCAGTCCGCGCGAGCTCATGGAGCTGGTCGGCCTGGACCCCGAACGCACCCTGCGCAGCTATCCGCACGAGCTGTCCGGCGGGCAGCGGCAGCGCGTGCTCATCGCCATGGCGCTGTCCCGCGACCCGCGGCTGATCGTCGCCGACGAGCCGACGACCGCCCTGGACGTCACCGTGCAGGCACAGGTGATGAAGCTGCTGCTGCGGCTGCGCGAGGAGCTGGGGTTCGCGCTGATCCTGGTCTCGCACGATCTGGCGCTGGTCGCCGACGTCACCGACCGGGTGGTGGTGATGTACGGCGGGCAGATCGTGGAGAGCGGGGTGACCGCCGACCTGGTGGCGGCGCCGGCCCACCACTACACGCGCGGCCTGCTCGGCAGCGTGCTGTCGCTGGAGTCGTCCGAGGAACGGATGACGCAGATCAAGGGGGTCGTACCGTCCCCCGCCGACTTCCCGGCGGGCTGCCGGTTCGCCGACCGCTGCCCGCTGGCGAGCGAGGTGTGCCACGCGCATGCCCCCGTCCTCGCCGGTACGGGCACCCACACGGCCGCCTGCCATCACCCGGCGGTGGACCTCACGTCGGCGCGGAGCGAGGAGGCACTGCAGTGACCGCCGTGGTCGAGGTGCGAGACGCCCATGTCGTGCACAAGGCCCGCAGCGGCGGGCTGCTGCGCCGTGACCGGGTGTACGCCCTGACCGGCGCCGATCTCACCGTGGCCGCCGGGGAGACGGTGGGGGTGGTCGGCGAGTCGGGGTGCGGGAAGTCGACACTGGCGCGGGTGCTGGTGGGCATCCAGCGGCCGGTGTCGGGCTCGGTTGCGTTCCAGGGCCGTGACCTGTGGACGATGCCGCCCGCCGAGCGCCGGGCCACGGTCGGCGCCGGCGTCGGGTTGGTCTTCCAGGACCCGTCGACGGCGCTGAACCGGCGGCTGACGGTACGGCGGATCCTGCGCGACCCGCTGGATGTGCATCAGCGCGGCACCCGGGCCGAACGGGAGGACCGGGTAAGGGAGTTGATGGGCCTGGTCGGCCTCCCCCGGGCCCTGGCCGACGCCCTGCCCGGACAGCTCTCCGGCGGGCAGCGGCAGCGCGTCGCCATCGCCCGCGCGCTCGCCCTGGACCCGGCGCTGGTCGTCGCCGACGAGCCGACCAGCGCCCTGGACGTGTCGGTCCGCGCCCAGATCCTCAACCTCCTGCTGGACCTGAAGGAACGCCTCGGCCTGGCCCTGGTGTTCGTCTCGCACGACATCCAGACGGTACGGCGGATGAGCGACCGGGTGATCACCATGTACCTGGGCCGGATCGTGGAGGAGACCCCGGCCGGCCGGGTCACCGACGCCGCCCGGCATCCGTACACCCGCGCCCTGTTCTCCGCCACGCCCGGCCTGCTGGACCCCCTCGACCCGATCCCGCTGACCGGGCCGGTGCCCTCGGCGACCCGGCCGCCGAGCGGCTGCCCGTTCCGCACCCGCTGCTGGAAGGCGGACGGGTTGTGTGCCGAGGTCATGCCGGACTTCTCGGCCGCGTCGCGCCCCGAACACCGCTACCGGTGCCACCATCCTGTTGAGGAGGAGGAATCGACCCGCGACCTAGCACGCCAGGAGCCCTGACATGCCCTTCCCCACCCCGCTCACCGGTGTCGTCCCGCCCGTCTGCACGCCCCTGACACCGGAGCGCGAGGTGGACGTGCCCTCGCTGCTCGCCCTGGTCGACCATCTGGTGGAGGGCGGGGTGCACGGGCTGTTCCTGCTCGGGTCCACCTCCGAGGCGGCGTTCCTCACGGACCGGCAGCGCAGCCAGGTCGTGGAGGCGGTCGTCGCCCATGTGGGCGGTCAGTTGCCGGTCCTCGCCGGCGCCATCGACATGACCACGCCGCGCGTCCTGGACCACGTCACGGCGGTGACGGCGGCCGGAGCGGACGCGGTGGTCGTCACCGCCCCCTTCTACGCCCGCACCCACCGCTCGGAGATCGTCCACCACTACCGCCGGATCGCCGCCGCCTCCGAGGTGCCGGTCATCGCCTACGACATCCCCGTCGCCGTGCACACCAAGCTCCCCGCCGACGTGGTGCTCGGCCTGGCCGCCGACCGGGTGCTGGCCGGGATCAAGGACTCCAGCGGGGACCTGGCCGCCTTCCGCGAGATCGTCACCGGCTCCCGCGTGCACCCCGGGTTCAGCGTGCTGACCGGCTCCGAGCTGATCGTGGACTCCGCGCTGGCCCTCGGCGCCGACGGGGCGGTGCCGGGGCTGGCCAACGTCGATCCGCACGGGTACGTCCGGCTGTACCGGATGTGCCGCGCCGGCGACTGGGAGGGGTCGCGGGCGGAGCAGGAACGGCTGTGCGCGCTGTTCGGGATGGTCACGGTCGGGGATCCGGCGCGGATGGGCGGCAGCTCGTCGGCGCTGGGCGCGTTCAAGGCCGCGCTGCATCTGCGCGGCGTCATCGACTGCGCGGTGACGGCCGAGCCGCAGGTGCCGCTGTCGGGCGAGGAGGTCGAGAGGGTCGGCAAGTTCCTGGCGGCGGCCGGGTTGCTCTAGCCCCGTGACAGGGTGAGTCTGCGGAACTCCACGGTGTCGTAACTGTGGGTCGCGCCCGTCTCGTACAGGACGCCGATCGTGCCGGGGCCGAGCTGGACCAGGTCCGAGTAGGCGGCCGGGCGGTCCGAGAGGGTGAGCAGCTTGGTGAAGGTGCGGCCGGCGTCCGTGCTCGCCCAGAGGGCCAGGGCGCGTCGTGCCGAGGGCACGGAGGGGGCGGAGAACAGCAACGGGGCCGCCGGGCCCCGGAGTTGGAGGACGCTGCCCTGGACGACCGGGACGGCGTTCAGGGTGGGCTGGACGGCGTAGGGGCGGTCGAGGGTGGTGCCGCCGTCGCCGGAGTAGGTGTCCAGGCGGTTGCCGGGGGCGGTGCCGTACTGGTCGCGGGCGTTGAAGTAGATCCTGCCGTCCGGGAGTTGGGCGGCGGTCGTCTCGTTGACGTTGGTCACGCCGTCCTGGGTCCCGGTCACGAAACCGAGCTGCCAGGTGCGGCCGCCGTCGTCGCTGTAGAGCGCGTGCCCGCCGTCGTACCGGGATCCGGGGCCGGCGGACGCGGCGGACGCGACGACGGAGTGGTTGGCGGGGACGAGCAGGCGGCCGGCGTGCGGGCCCCGGGTGAGGGCGAGGGCGTGGCCGGGACCGGTGGCGTACCAGCTCCAGCCGGACCGCTTCACCTGAGCCGTGATCTCCGCCGGGGGTGTGAAGTGCCGGCCGTCGTCCCGGCTGCGCTGCACGAACACCCGGCGGTCCCCCGCCCCGCGGCGGATCTGGTCCTCCGTCGCCTTCCCGTCGTTGCCGCAGGTCACCAGGACGACGACCCCGGTGCGCGGGTCCACGACCGGCGCCGGATTGCCCCGGGTGTCCCCGTGTCCGGCGGCCACGACCGTCAGCGGACCCCAGGTGCAGCCGCCGTCGGCGGAACGGCGCAGTACGACGTCGATGTCACCGGTGTCGGCGACACCGTCCCGCCGCCCCTCGGCGAAGGCCAGCACGGTGCCGTACGGGGTCTCCACGACCGCGGGAATGCGGTAGGTGGCGTACCCGCCCTCACCGGAGACGTAGGGCACCGACGCCACACAGCCGGGGACGACCGGCGCCGAGGCGGAGACGCGACCTGCCTGGGCGGGGGCGGC
>NZ_JBITGJ010000008.1:0-123483 GCF_044456925.1 Streptomyces sp. NPDC050743 | reverse complement strand
GGCGGAGGCCCGGCCCGCCTGAGCGAACGCGGCAGAGACCCGGCCCGCCTGGGCGGAGGTGGCGGAGGCCCGGCCCGCCTGAGCGAACGCGGCAGAGACCCGGCCCGCCTGGGCGGAGGTGGCGGAGGCCCGGCCCGCCTGAGCGAACGCGGCAGAGGCGCCACCTGCCTGGACGGAGTCGGCGGAGGCGCGGCCTGCTTGGGGCGAGGCGACGGAAACGCGGCCCGCCCGGGCAGAGGCGCCTGGGGCGCGGCTTGCCTGGCCGGAGGCGGCGGAGACACCATTCGCCTGGCCGGAGGCGACGGTAGGGCCGCCCGCCCGGGCAGAGGCCGCGGAGGCGGGCGTGGCATGGGCAGGGCCGGGGTGGCTACGGCCCGCTTGGCCGGGGCCGGCCTGGGCGGGGGGCTTGGGGGCCGGGGCCACTTGAGGAGGTGCGTGGTGCGCGGCGGGCCGCTCGGTGCCGGCCCCCTGATCGCGGCTGGCGTGGGTGGGAGTCGGGTGCGTGGGGCTCGGTCGGGCCGAGGGGGCCGTGGGGTGGCAGGCGGTGAGCGAGGTGAGGAGCGCGAGGGCGGTGAGCAGGGTGCGGCTCTTCGGTGTCACCCGCCCATGCTGCCAGGGATCACCAGCCCCGACTCGTAGCCGACGATCACCAGCTGGGCGCGGTCGCGGGCGCCGAGCTTGCCCATGATCCGGCTGACGTGGGTCTTGGCGGTGAGCGGGCTCAGCCCCAACGCCTCCGCGATCTCGGCGTTGTTGAGGCCGCGCGCGACCAGCGTCAGCACCTCCCGCTCCCGGTCCGACAGGCACTCGGGGCCGCCCGTCACGGGCGCCGAGGGGCTGCGCAGGAACCGCGCGATCAGGCGTGCCGTGGGGCCCGGTGAGAGCAACGCCTCGCCCCCGGCGACCGTGCGGATCGCGTCGAGGAGGTCGACCGGACGGGTGTCCTTCACCAGGAATCCGGAGGCACCGGCCCGCAGCGCCTCCACCACGTGCTCGTCGGTGTCGTAGGTGGTGAGCACCAGGACCCTGACCCCGGCGAGGTCCTCGTCGGCGGCGATCAGCCGGGTCGCCTCGATGCCGTCGAGGCCGGGCATGCGGATGTCCATCAGGACGACGTCGGCGCGCTCGGCCCGGGCGAGGTCGACGGCCTCGCGGCCGGTGCCGGCCTGCCCGACGACCTCCATGTCCGGCGCCGACTCCACGAGCATCGCGAACGCGGCCCGCACCAGGGTCTGGTCGTCGGCGAGCAGTACCCGGATCATCTCTGGTCCCCCGTCTTCTCCCCCAGCGGCAGTACGGCGCACACCTCGAAGCCCCGGCCGTCGGCGCGCGGTCCGGCGTCGACCGTGCCGCCGACGCTGCGGGCCCGCTCCCGCATCCCGACGAGCCCGTATCCGGGCGGACCGTCACCGGCGCCGCCCACGCCGTCGTCGGTGACGTGGACGCGCAGGCCGCCCTCCTCCTCGTGCACGCCCACGCGCACGGTCAGGTCGGCCCGGCCGCCGTGCCGCACCGCGTTGGTGAGCGCCTCCTGCACGATCCGGTAGGCGGCGGCGCCGACGGCCGGCGGCACCCCGTCGGCGCGTACGGCCAGCTCCACCCTGGCGCCCGCCGACTTCGCGAGTTCGGCGAGGCCGTCGAGGCCGGGCAGCGGTCCGCGGCCGTCCGGGGCACCGGGGTCGCGCAGCACCTCCAGGGTCGTACGGAGTTCGCCGCGGGCCGTGCGGCAGGTCCCGGCGATGTCGTCGAGCGCCTTCGCGACGGCCGTACGGTCCAGGCGCTCGGGGTCGGCCTCCAGGACGTGCGCGGCGACCGAGGTCTGCACGCCGATGAGGGTGATGGTGTGGGCGAGCAGGTCGTGCAGGTCGCGGGCGATGCGCAGGCGTTCCTCGGCGACCCGGCGCCGGGCCTCCTCCTCGCGGGTGCGCTCGGCGCGTTCGGCGCGTTCCACGGCCGCGGCGGCGTTCTCCCGGTGGACGCGGATGTAGCCGCCGAGGACCAGCATGGAGACGATCCAGCCGGTGATCTGGAAGCTGACCTGGACCCCGGCCATGCCGTGGCGGATCTTCAGGAGCAGCATCAGCGTGACCACGGAGGCCCCGATGAAGGCCGTGCGCCGGGGGCCGTGGGTCACCGCCGCCGTGTAGAGGACGACCATCGAGGCGGCGGTGGGCGCCGAGTGGTTGTAGTCCAGCTGGTGGTAGGTCGCGATCAGCGTGATCATGACCGCCAGCACGGTGAGCGGAGCCCGCCGGCGCCACACCAGCGGCACGTGCAGGCCGAGCAGCAGGGCCCAGCCGAGCGCGTCGGGGTGCCGGCCGGTGCCGACGGTGACGGCGATGCCGGAGGCGAGCGTGGCGAGCCCGGCGGCCAGAAGCACGTCCTGCCGCAGGGGATCCAGGGACGCGAGGGTCCGGCCGGGCCGGGACGCGGTGATGGTTGCCTGCACGGGGTTCATCTTCCGCTACGCGCTCACGGGCTCCGGCGTGCGGTCGGCGCTCGGCGCCGGGCGGGACAGCCGGCCCGGCCACCACACCCTGCGCCCGAGCGCGACGCTCGCGCTGGTCACCAGGTAGGTGCGGACGAGGAAGGTGTCCAGCAGGACGCCGACGGCGATGACGAAGCCCAGCTCGACCAGCGGCACCAGGCCCATGTTCGTCAGCACCGCGAAGGTGGCGGCGAGCACCAGCCCGGCGGAGGCGATGACGCCGCCGGTGGTGCGCAGGGCGGTGAGGGCGGCCGCCGCCGGTTCGGCGCCCTTGACCGACTCCTCCCGCATCCGGTGCATCAGGAAGATGCCATAGTCGACGCCGAGGGCGACGAGGAAGACGAAGGACAGCAGGCCGAGGCCGGGGTCGGTGCCGGGGAAGCCGAACAGGGGCCCGAAGACGAGTCCGCCGAGGCCGAGGGCGGCGCCCCAGACGGCGACCACGGCGGCGACGAGGAGCAGCGGGGCGACCAGGGAGCGCAGCAGGACGACCAGGATCAGCAGCACGGACAGGAGCACGATCGGGACGACCACCAGGCGGTCGCGGGCATTGGTGTCCTTCAGGTCGAGTTGCTGGGCGCTGGGCCCGCCGACGTGGGAGCCGGGCAGCCGGTGCCGGAGCGCCTCGATGGTGGCGGTCTCGGCGGCGGACTGGGGCGGGGCGGACGCGGTCACGGTGATCTCGGTCCAGCCTCCGCCGGTACGGCCCTGCCGGGCGTCGGCCACGCCCCGGGTGCCCTTGACCGCGGCGAGGGCGGCGTCGGCCCGGCCGGCCGGGGTGAGAACCTCGATGGGCTGCGCGGACCGCTCCGGGTAGGCCTTGGCCACGGTTTCCATGGCGGTCACGGACTCGGGCCGGTCGACGAAGGTGTCCAGTTGCTTGATCGCGCCGGGCAGGTTCAGGGTGCCCAGCGCGAGCGCGCCGAGCAGGACGGCGCCGGAGGCGAGGACGGTCAGCGGGCGGCGCCCGGCCGAGGAGCCCATCGCCGCGAACAGGGACCGGCGGGCCTTGGGCGTACTGCCGTGGGCGGGTACGAGCGGCCAGAAGACCCGGCGGCCCAGCAGCACCAGGACGGCCGGCAGCAGCGTCAGCATCGCGGCGAGCGCGCACAGCACGCCGACCGTGCCGAGCGGTCCCATGCCCCGGCTGGAGTTGAGGTCGGCGGCGAGCAGGCAGAGCAGTCCGGCGGCGACCGTGCCGGAGGAGGCGAGGACGGCGGGTCCGCAGCCGCGCAGGGCGGCGCGCATCGCGTCGTACGGCGTCTCGTGGCGCCGTAGCTCCTCGCGGTAGCGGGAGACGAGGAGCAGGGCGTAGTCGGTGCCGGCGCCGAAGACGAGGATGGTCATGATGCCGGCGCTCTGGCCGGAGACGGTGGTGCCGAAGGCCTGGTTGAGGCCGTAGGCGGCGGCGCGGGCGAGGAAGTCGGAGAGGCCGGCAACGACGAGCGGGACCAGCCACAGCAGGGGGCTGCGGTAGATGAGGATGAGCAGGACCGCGACGACGGCGACGGTGGTGTAGAGCAGGGGGCCGCCGAGCGAGGCGTACACGCCGGAGGCGTCGGTGGCGAGGGCGCCCGGCCCGCCGACGCGCACGGCCAACCCACCCTGGCCCTGGGCGACTTGGCGGACGTCGTCGACGAACGCGTCCCGCTTCTTCTCGTCCGTTCCGGGCTCGTTGCTGGTGACCGGGTACATGAGGGTGGTGCCGTCGGCGGACGGGATGCCGTGCGGGGTGCCGGTGGCGAGGCGGTGGCGGTCGGCGATCTCGGCGACCTGCGTGCGTGCCGTGGTCCGGTCGGCGGCGGTGAGTCCGGTCGCCCGGTGGTAGACGAGGACCAGCTCGGTGGTCTCGCCGCCGGGCAACCTGTCCTGCAGCTTGGCGACCTGGGTGGAGTCGGCAGACGCCGGCAGATAGTCGGTGGCCCGGTTGTGTTGCACCTCGCCCAGCTTGGCGGCGAACGGGGCGGCTACGGCCAGCAGCACCGCCCACAGCCCGACCACCAGCCAGGGCAGCGCCCTGCTCGTCCGTGTTTTCGCGGCCCCCATGACCATCGGGCCTCTCCTTCGCAGTGGATGTCTGGATACGGCTTCCAGACTTCCGGCGAAAGGGACGGCGATCGTCGGGCGCGGGAGCGAGTTGGGGGGTACTGCACGGGGTGACCGGGCGGCCCAGTTACTCCCCGGGGAGTACCGGCCCGAGCACCCCCGCCACCACACGCCCTGCGCCCCGCGCACCCCGGCACCCGCGCGCCGAGGCACCACGGACCCGCATCGCCCGCACACCATGGCCACGCACGCCTTGCGCCCCCACGCGCCTGGGCCCGCGTGCCGCGCACCCCCGACCCCACGAGCCCCAGGCCCCGCCGTCAGGACGGCGCCCGTGCCGCTGCCGGCAGGCGGGGCACGTCACCCGCGCAGACGGTCAGGGCCGCGCCGACCGTGGTGAGGGCGTCGCATTCGGCCGGGGCGCAAAGGCCGCCGGCGCGGCGGGTCCAGGGCGCCGAAACCCCGCTGCCGTCAGGACGGCGTCCGCGCCGCCGCCAGCAAGCGGGGCACGTCACCCGCGCAGACGGTCAGGGCCGCGCCGACCATGGTGAGGGCGTCGCATCCGGCGGGGGCGCAAAGGCCGCCGGCGCGGCGGGTCCAGGGCGCCGAAACCCCGCTGCCGTCAGGACGGCGTCCGCGCCGCCGCCAGCAGGCGGGTCACGTCACCCGCGCAGACGGTCAGGGCCGCGCCGACCATGGTGAGGGCGTCGCATCCGGCGGGGGCGCAGAGGCCGCCGGCGCGGCGGGTCCAGGGCGCCGAGACCCCGCTGCCGTCAGGACGGCGTGCGGGCCGCCGCCAGCAGGCGGGTCACGTCGTCCGCGCAGATGGTCAGGGCCGCGCCGACCGTGGTGAGGGCGTCGCGTTCGGCGGGGGTGTAGGGGCCGTCGGCGAGGGCGATGCGGGCGGCCTGGAGGAGGAGGGACTCGCGGCCGGCGGGGGCGAGGTGCGGGGCGAGCGGGTCCAGGGCCTCGTGCAGCTCTATGGTCAGGCTGGTGCCGCACTCGGCGCCGAGGACTCGGCCGGTGTCGGCGGCGAGGGCGTCGACCAGGGCGGCCAGCTGTTCCTCGGTGCAGCCGTCGAAGCCGGCCGCGCGCACGGCACCGGCGGCCGTCTCCAGGGCCGTACGCGAGGAGGTGCCGCCCGCGGCGAGCACGGCGAGGGCGACGGTGTGCACGGCGTCGCGGAGCATCGCGGAGAAGCGGCGGGTGGTGGGATGGTCGAGGACGTCCGTGCCGTAGTGGTGGCGGCAGGCGGCGCACTCCACGACCGGGCCCGCGGTGCCGCGCGGCAGCAGGGGGACGCCGAGCAGGGTGAGCCTGCGGCGGCCGGTGAGCCGCTGGTAGTTGCGGTCGCCTCCGCAGCCGGGGCAGTAGAACTCGCCGTCCCCTACGGGTGTCCACGCGGTGCGGACGCGCAGGATGTGCGCAGCCCTGGTGGCACGGCCGTCTCGTCCCCGTACTGGCAGCACGTCGCACCTCCGTAACGACGCCGCAACATCGCGGCGCTGGCGTGATGTTAGCCACATCACCGAGGCTGAGTCAGTACCCCGTAGGAGACCTTTCTGTGACCTGATCGGCCCTGTGGCCGAGAACAGCCGGGGCCCCGGCCGCCGTATACAGCGGCCGGGACCCCGAAACTCCCGGTCAGAGGGGTCAGCGGGCGGCGCGGTTGACGGCCGAGACGACCGCCTTCAGCGACGCACGCGTCGTGTTCGCGTCGATGCCGATCCCCCACAGGACCTTGCCGTCGATCGCGCATTCGATGTAGGAGGCGGCCTGTGCGGAGGCGCCCTCGCTCATCGTGTGCTCCTGGTAGTCCAGCAGGCGTACGTCGATGCCGATGGACTGCAGGGCGTCGAAGAAGGCCGAGATCGGACCGTTGCCGGTACCGGTCAGGACGGTGTCCTCGCCGTCGACCGTCGCCTCGACGGTCAGCGTGTCCACGCCGTCGGTGTCCGTGGTCGACTGGCCCGTGCGGACCTGGATGCGGCCCCAGGGGTTGTCCGGGTTCGGCAGGTACTCGTCCTGGAAGACCGCCCAGATCTCCTTCGGCGTGATCTCGCCGCCCTCGGCGTCCGTCTTCGCCTGGATGAGCTTGGAGAACTCGATCTGCATCCGGCGCGGCAGGTCCAGCTTGTGGTCGTTCTTCAGGACGTAGGAGATGCCGCCCTTGCCGGACTGGGAGTTGACGCGGATGACGGCCTCGTAGGAGCGGCCGACGTCCTTGGGGTCGATCGGCAGGTACGGCACCGCCCACTCGATGTCGTCGACGGTGACGCCCTTGGCCTTGGCGTCGGCCTCCATGGCGTCGAAGCCCTTCTTGATGGCGTCCTGGTGGGAGCCGGAGAAGGACGTGTAGACCAGGTCGCCCACGTACGGGTGGCGCGGGTGGACCTCCATCTGGTTGCAGTACTCCCACGTACGACGGATCTCGTCGATGTCGGAGAAGTCGATCTGCGGGTCGACGCCCTGCGAGAACAGGTTCATGCCCAGGGTGACCAGGTCGACGTTGCCGGTGCGCTCGCCCTGCCCGAACAGGCAGCCCTCGACGCGGTCGGCGCCGGCCATCAGGGCCAGCTCGGCCGCCGCCACGGCCGTACCGCGGTCGTTGTGCGGGTGGACGGACAGGCAGACGTACTCGCGGCGGGAGAGGTTGCGGTGCATCCACTCGAAGCGGTCCGCGTGCGTGGACGGGGTCGAACGCTCCACGGTGGCGGGCAGGTTGAGGATGATCTCGCGGCCCGGGCCCGGCTGGTAGACGTCCATCACCGCCTCGCAGACCTCCAGCGCGAAGTCCAGCTCGGTGTCGGTGAAGATCTCGGGGCTGTACTGGTAGCCGAACTCGGTCTCGGGGCCCAGCAGCTTCTCGGCGTACTCCATCACCAGGCGGGTGCCGTCCACCGCGATCTGCTTGATGTCGTCCTTGGAGCCGCGGAAGACCACCCGGCGGAACACGGGAGCCGTCGCGTTGTACAGGTGGACGGTGGCCCGCTTGGCGCCCTTCAGGGACTCCACGGTCCGCTCGATCAGGTCCTCGCGGGCCTGGGTCAGTACGGAGATCGTGACGTCGTCGGGGATCGCGCCCTCTTCCTCGATGATCGAGCGCACGAAGTCGAAGTCGGTCTGGCCGGAGGCGGGGAAGCCGACCTCGATCTCCTTGTAGCCCATCTTCACCAGCTGGTCGAACATCCGGCGCTTGCGCTCGGGCGACATCGGGTCGATCAGGGCCTGGTTGCCGTCGCGCAGGTCGGTGGAGAGCCAGCGGGGGGCCGCGGTGATGCGCTGCTCCGGCCAGGTGCGGTCCGGGATGTCCACCTGTTCGTAGCGGCCGTACTTGTGGATCGGCATGGAACTGGGCTGCTGGCGGTTGGCCATGATGCGTGGGCTCCTCAGGGTGTCCGGAGATCCGGATGTCCGGGGTGGACGGCCGACGACGCAACGCCAGAGCTCCGCGGGGAGGGAGTCGGCCTTGTGACTACAGGCCCTCGCCGCGGCAGCTAAGGAGAAGCAGCCCGAAACGCATGATGCGTCGCAGCCTATCCGAGCCGCCCCGGACACGGGGACGCGTTTCAGTATGCGGGACCGCCATCACAAAAGGGACAAAAAGTGCGCCGCACCACATCGCCCTAGCACACCGTCACGGAGCGTCGCGCTCCTGTCCCGGTATTTCACCAATCATGGTGGCCGCTAGTGACATCAGTATCACTGAGTGCAATGGTGCGAGGCATGACGACCAACGGGGGCTTCGAGCCCATCTTCTGCACGATCGTGCCGCCGCACGTCCTCGACAAGCTCGCCCGGGCCGAGGACTCCGCGCTCTCCGGCCCGGCCCGCCGGTCCCTGGAGCACGACGCCTACCAGCGCACCAAGCGCCGCCTGACCACCGTCATCGGTGCGCCCTCTGTCGCCGCGCCCGCGGGCGCCGCCGCGGACCAGCCCCACCGCACGATCTACGACGCCCGGCACACCCAGGACCTGCCCGGCACGCAGGTCCGCGCGGAGGGGTCCGACCCGGCCTCGGACGCCACCGTCAACCGCGCCTACGCGGGCCTCGGCGCCACCTTCGAGCTGTACCTGAAGGCCTACGGCCGGCACTCCATCGACGACAACGGGCTGCCGCTGGACGCCACCGTCCACTACGACCAGAACTACGACAACGCGTTCTGGAACGGCGAGCAGATGGTGTTCGGCGACGGCGACGGCGAGATCTTCCTCGACTTCACCATCCCGGTCGACGTCATCGGCCACGAGCTGACCCACGGCGTCACCCAGCACACCGCGAACCTGGAGTACTTCGGCCAGTCCGGCGCGCTCAACGAGTCGGTCTCGGACGTCTTCGGCTCGCTGATCAAGCAGTACACCCTCGGCCAGACCGCCGACGAGGCCGACTGGCTGATCGGCGCGGGCCTGCTCGCCCCGCAGGTCCACGGCACCGCGCTGCGCTCGATGAAGGCCCCGGGCACGGCCTATGACGACCCGAACCTGGGCAAGGACCCGCAGCCGGCGACCATGGACCACTATGTCCGCACCGGCCGCGACAACGGCGGCGTGCACATCAACTCGGGCATCCCCAACCACGCCTTCTACCTGGTCGCCACGGCCATCGGCGGGAACGCCTGGGAGAAGGCCGGGCAGATCTGGTACGACGTGCTCACCGGCGGCGAGCTGAGGAGCGACGCGCTGTTCGCCGACTTCGCCACGCTGGCGGTGAAGGCGGCCCGGGAGCGGTACGGCGCCGGAGACGAGCTCCAGGCCGTGCAGAAGGCGTGGGAACAGGTCGGGGTGCGGACGCTGTAGTACTGCGACGCCGCGGTGCTGGAGACTGAGCCCATGCGGATTCAGGTGAGGCGTACAGGCGGGTTCGCAGGCATCGAGCGCCGGGCCGAGGTGGACACCTCGGCCCGGCCCGACGCCGCCGTCTGGCACACCCTGGCCGAACGCGTCCTTGCGTCCGGCCGGGGCACCCCGCCGGCCGGCGTCCCGGACGGCTTCCGGTACGAGATCACGGTGGACGGCCGCACGGTGTACGCGGCCGATCCCCGACTCACCGAGGAACAGCGGGAGTTGATCACGAAGGTGCTGAAGGAAGGGGCCTGAGGACGGGTTTCCGCCGGGGCGTTGACTTCCGTTACCGGGGGTAAGGATGATCCGGCCATGGCGACTGACGCAGGCAATCCGATACCTCGGTTCCCGGCCGGCTTCCTGTGGGGTGTGTCGACCTCCGCCCATCAGATCGAGGGGGCGGCGGACGAGCGCGAGGCGTCCGTGTGGGACGTGTTCACGGCCGAGCCGGGGCGGGTGAAGGACGGTTCGACGGCGGCGGTGGCCTGCGACCACTACCACCGCCACCGGGAGGACGTGGCCCTCCTCGCCGGCCTCGGCGTGGACGCGTACCGCTTCTCCGTCTCCTGGCCCCGCGTCGGCTCCCCCGGCGGCCTGGACTTCTACGACCGCCTGGTGGACGAGCTGTGCGCGGCGGGCGTGCGGCCCGTGCCCACCCTCTTCCACTGGGACCTGCCCGCCTCGCTGGACTGGCTGGAGCGGGACACGGCGGAACGGTTCGCCGAGTACGTGTCCGTGGTGGCCGAACGGCTCGGCGACCGCGTCACCAAGTGGATCACCCTCAACGAGCCCGCCGAGCACACCCTCCTCGGCCACGCCCTCGGCGCCCACGCCCCCGGCAGGCAGCTGCTCTTCGACGCGCTCCCGGTCGCCCACCACCAGCTCCTCGCCCACGGTCTCGCGGTACGGGCCCTGCGCGCGGCCGGGGCGAGGGACATCGGCATCGCCAACTCCCACGGCCCCACCTGGCCCGCCTCCGCCGAACCGGCCGACGTGGAGGCGGCCGGCTTCTACGACGTCCTGCTCAACCGCCTGTTCGCCGAGCCGGTCATCCTCGGGCAGTACCCGGACGGCATGGGCGAGTTGATGCCGGGCGACGTGCACGAGGACCTGAAGGTCATCGCCGAGCCCGTCGACTGGTACGGGATCAACTACTACGCGCCGACTCGGGTGGGTGCGCCCGGCGGCGCCGACAGCGAGTACGGCGGCCTTGCGCTGCCCGCCGAACTACCCTTCTCGGTAAGGGAGATCGAGGGCCGGCCGGTGACCGACTTCGGCTGGCCGATCGTCCCGGAAGGCCTCACCGAGCTGCTGTGCGGCTTCCGCGAGACCTACGGCGACAAGCTCCCGCCGATCGTCATCACCGAGAACGGCTGCTCCTACGACGGCCTCGACGACCAGGACCGCATCGCCTACCTGGACGCCCACATCCGCGCCCTGCACACCGCCATGGAGGCCGGCGTGGACGTGCGCGGCTACTTCGTGTGGTCCCTGATGGACAACTTCGAGTGGGCCGAGGGCTATCAGCGCCGCTTCGGCCTGGTGCACGTGGACTACACGTCGCTGATGCGCACCCCGAAGGCCTCCTACCACTGGTTCCGGGGCATGCTCCGGGCGCAGAGATGACGGCCCGGGATGACCGCGCAGGATGACGGCACGGAGACGGCCATGGCCCGGGCCCCGGCCGCGCTGGCCGAGCCCGTCGTACCGGTCGGCCGGGGCTGGACGGCGGCCCTCTCGCTGGCCAACGGGGCGATCTGGGTCGGCTGGTTCGGCCCGCTGCAGATCCTGCTCGCCTCCCAGGCGGGGGACTTCGCGCCCGGCTCCGGGATGTCCAAGGAGACGATGCTGGCCTGGGTGACCGGCGCCGGCGCGGTGGTCTCCCTGTTCGCCAACCCGCTTTTCGGCGCCCTGTCCGACCGTACGACCGCCCGCCCCGGCCGCCGTACGCCGTGGATCGTGGCCGGGTCGGCGGGCGGCGCGCTGTCCTTGCTGCTGCTCGCCCGGGCGGGCGGGGTGTGGTCCATGGCGGTGGGCTGGTGCCTGGTGCAGCTCACGCTGAACGCGGCGTTCGCCGCGGTGACGGCGGCCGTGCCGGACCGGGTGCCCCGGCGCCAACGGGGCGCGGTGGGTGGGTGGTTGGGGGCGGCGCAGATCCTGGGCGTGGTCGGCGGGACGGGACTGGCGACCGTGGCGGGCGGAGTGGGCGCCGGGTATGCGGCGTGCGCGGTGTTCACGGCGGCGGGTGTGCTGCCGTACGTCCTGCGGCATCCGGATCTGCGGCTGTCGGCCGACGACCGCCCGCCGTGGTCCTGGCGCGGCTTCCTCGCGGGCTTCTGGCTGAGCCCGCGCCGCCACCCCGACCTCGGCTGGGCCTGGCTGACCCGCTTTCTGATCAACCTCAGCAACTCGCTGGTGCTGTTGTACCTCCTCTACTATCTGCGGGACCGGCTGCACTACGCCGACCCCGACCGGGGCGTGCTGATCCTGACGGCCGTGAACAGCCTGACGCTGATGGCGACGGTCGTGGCGGGCGGCGTCTGGTCGGACCGGGTGGGCCGGCGCAAGCCGTTCGTCGTCTGGTCGGGCGTGCTGATGGCGGTGGCGACGGCGGCCCTGGCCGGCTGGCAGACCTGGCCCGGCGCGCTCGTGGCGGCGGCCGTCCTCGGCGTCGGCTTCGGCGTGTTCACCTCCGTCGACTTCGCGCTGATGACGGACGTCCTGCCGAAGGCGCTGGACCGGGGCAAGGACCTGGGGGTCGTCAACGTGGCCAACGCCCTGCCCCAGGTGGCGGCCCCCGCCCTGGCGGCGCCGATCGTGACCTACCTGGGCGGCTACCGGGTGCTGTACCTGGTGGCGGCGGTGATCGGGCTGGCGGGGGCGGTGCTGGTGGGGCGGATCAGGGGAGTCGACTAGCCGGACAGGGCCTGGGTGGCTCAGAGGACTCCGGCGTCGCGGGCGGACCAGACGGTCGGGTAGAGGGGCCGGAAGCCGAGGTCCCGGCGGATCCGCTCGGTGGACATGACCCCCAGCCACGGGTCGGGGTCGGTCCGGGTGTGCATGTCGGCGGGCGGCTCGACGCCGTTGAGCCGGTGCAGCTCGACCGCGGTGACGGGGGCGTCGTCGGCGATGTTGTAGACCGGGCCGCTCACCGCCGGTGCGTACAGCAGGCGCAGCAGCCCCTGGGCGACGTCGGCGTGGTGGCCCATGTGCAGCCGCTGGGTGGACGCCCAGTGCGTGGCCCAGCGCAGGGACTGGGCGAGGTGCGGGTCGCCGTCGCCGTAGACGAAGGGCAGCCGGCCGACGCGCACCTCCATGCCCTCCAGCGCGAGCAGTTCGCGCTCGGCCGCCGCCTTGGACTCGGGATAGGCGCCCCACATCGCGCCGCCGGGCCGGGTCTCGTCGTCCTCGCTCAGCGGGCGGCCCCGCCCGACGCCGTACACGAGACCCGTGCTGACCTGCACGAAGCGCCGCACGCCCGAGGTGAGCGCGGCACGGCCCAGGGCCACGGCCGCGTCCCGGTTGACGGCCCACGCCTCCGCGTCCGGCACCCCGCGGAAGGACGCCGCGATGTTCACGACCGCGTCCACCCCGGCGAGCGCCTTGCCGAGCGTCTCCTCGTCCCGCAGATCGCCGACGGCGACCTGGGCGCCCAGTTCCGCGAAGGCCTCGCCGCGCGGCGCGTCCCGCACCAGGACCCGTACCTGCTCGCCCGGCTGCCGCTGGGCCAGCAGCCTCGGCACGAAGCGCCGGCCGACCTGTCCCGTGGTGCCCGTCACCAGTGTCAACATCTTCTGCTCCTCTCGACGTGGTGCCACCACTGTCGAACGGGGCCGCGAGGGGCGGGAGAGACCTCCCGATCAGGGGACCGGCACTCCCTGGATAACCCCTGCCTTCTGCTCCACCCTGAAGAGGTGAACCGAGCCGAACTCGCCGACTTCCTGCGCCGTGGCCGTGCCCGCCTGGACCCGACCGACGTGGGGCTCGCCCCCGGCGCCCGGCGCCGCACCCCGGGCCTGCGGCGGGAGGAGGTGGCGTCGCTGGCCGGTATGTCGGTCGACTACTACACCCGGCTGGAGCAGTGCCGGGGTCCGCGCCCGTCCCGTCAGATGCTCACGGCACTGGCGCGGGCGCTGCGCCTGACCGACGACGAACGGGACCACCTCTTCCACCTGGCGGGCGAGGAGCCGCCCCGCCGGGAGACGGCCTCCGCCCATGTCAGGCCCGGGCTGCTGCTGGTCCTGGACCGGCTGCACGACGCGCCGGCGCTGGTGGTGACGGACTGCGGTCAGGTGCTGGCGCAGAACGCGCTGTCCAGGGCGCTCTCAGGAGACGCGCTGGCCCGCCCGGCGCGTGAACGCAACCTGGTCCGCCGCTTCTTCCTGGACCCGGCGGGACGCGGGCTCTTCCCGCCGGAGGACGTGCCGGACCACGCGCGTCAGCACGTGGCGAACCTGCGCGCGGTGGCCGCCGCCCGCCCCGACGACCCCGAACCGGCCGCCTTGGTGGCCGAACTCCGCGCCGCCAGCGAGGAGTTCGCCCGTCTGTGGGACGAGCACGAGGTGGCGGTGCGGCGCGGCACGACGAAGCGTTTCCGGCACCCGGTCGTGGGTCTCCTGGAACTCGACTGCGAGATCCTCCTGACCGACGACCACCGCCACCACCTCGTCCTCCACACGGCCCGCCCGGGCACGGAGTCGTACGAGCGGCTCCAGCTGCTGAGGGTGGTGGGCCTGCAGGACATGACCCCCCAGGGCGCCGCCGGTTAGAAACCGAGCTTGCGCAGCTGCTTCGGGTCCCGCTGCCAGTCCTTGGCGACCTTGACGTGGAGGTCGAGGAAGACCGGCGTGCCGAGCAGTGCCTCGATGTGCTTGCGGGACTTGATGCCGACCTCCTTCAGGCGCTTGCCCTTGGGGCCGATGATGATGCCCTTCTGGCTGGGGCGCTCGATGTAGACGTTGGCGTGGATGTCCAGGAGGGGACGGTCCGCGGGGCGGTCCTCGCGCGGGAGCATCTCCTCCACGACGACGGCGATGGAGTGCGGCAGCTCGTCGCGCACGCCCTCCAGCGCGGCCTCGCGGATCAGCTCGGCCACCATGACCTGCTCGGGCTCGTCGGTGAGGTCGCCCTCGGGGTAGAGGGCCGGGCCCTCCGGCAGGAGCGGGATCAGGAGGTCGGCCAGGAGGTCCACCTGCTTGGAGCCCACCGCCGACACCGGCACGATCTCCGCCCACTCGAGGCCCAGCTCCTTGCCCAGCTGGTCGATCGCGATGAGCTGCTCGGCGAGGGCCTTGGAGTCGACCAGGTCGGTCTTGGTGACGATCGCGACCTTCGGGGTCTTCTTGATCCCGGCGAGTTCCTTGGCGATGAAGCGGTCGCCCGGGCCGATCTTCTGGTCCGCCGGCAGACAGAAGCCGATCACGTCGACCTCGGCCCACGTCGTACGGACCACGTCGTTCAGTCGCTCGCCGAGCAGCGTGCGCGGCTTGTGCAGGCCGGGGGTGTCGACCAGGATCAGCTGGGCGTCGGGCCGGTGCACGATGCCCCGTACCGTGTGCCGGGTGGTCTGCGGCCGGTTGGACGTGATCGCCACCTTCTGCCCGACCAGAGCGTTCGTGAGGGTGGACTTGCCCGCGTTGGGACGGCCCACGAAGCAGGCGAAGCCGGCGCGGTGGTGGGCCTCGGCCGGCTGCTCGGATGACTGGGTACGAACGCTCATGCCGTTCATTGTCCCTGATCCACGAGCCCCCGCCGTACCGTGAGGTTTCGGTAACCCTCAGGCAATGAAACGTCACGGAAACACACCTGTGCGCAACCGGAAACGCTCACCGGTGACCCTCTGACGAGCCCGCACACCGTTGGAGACGCCCGTGACTTCCGCCGCCGCGCACGTGAACACCGGCGACACCGCCTGGCTGCTCGCCGCGACCGCCCTCGTCCTGCTGATGACCCCGGGCCTGGCCCTGTTCTACGGCGGCATGGTCCGCACGAAGAGCGTCCTCAACATGCTGATGATGAGCTTCGTGTCGATCGCCCTGGTCACGGTGGTGTGGCTGGCGGCCGGCTACTCCCTCGCCTTCGGGGACGACATCGGCGGCGGGCTGATCGGCGGGCTCGGCCACGCCGGGATGGCGCACCTCGGCCCGGGCAGTGTGCACGGCACCGTCCCCACCCTCCTCTTCGCCACCTTCCAGCTCACCTTCGCGATCATCACCGCGGCCCTGATCAGCGGTGCGGTCGCGGACCGCACGAGCTTCTCGGCGTGGCTGGTCTTCGTCCCGGTCTGGACCCTCCTGGTATACGTTCCGATCACCCACTGGGTGTGGGGCCCGGGCGGCTGGATCGCCGGCACGCTCGGCGCGCTCGACTTCGCGGGCGGTCTGCCCGTCGAGATCACCTCCGGCGCCTCCGGTCTCGCCCTGTGCCTGGTCCTCGGGCCCCGGCTCGGGTTCAGGAAGGACGCCATGCGCCCGCACAACCTGCCCATGGTGATCCTCGGCGCCGGTCTGCTCTGGTTCGGCTGGTTCGGTTTCAACGCGGGCAGCGCGCTCGGCGCGAACGGCCTCGCCGCGGCCGCCTTCCTGAACACCCTGGCCGCCGGCTGCACCGGCCTGCTGGGCTGGCTCTTCGTCGAGCAGAAGCGCGACGGCCACCCGACCACCCTGGGCGCCGCCTCCGGAGCGGTCGCCGGCCTGGTCGCGATCACCCCGTCCTGCGGCACGGTCTCCCTGCTCGGCGCGCTGATCGTCGGCCTGGCCGCCGGTGTCGTCTGCTCCTACGCGGTGAGCTGGAAGTTCAAGCTGAACTACGACGACTCCCTGGACGTCGTCGGCGTCCACCTGGTCGGCGGCGTCATCGGCACCCTGCTGATCGGCCTGTTCGCCGAGAAGGCGATGACCGGCGACACGCGGGGCCTCTTCTACGGCGGCGGACTCGCCCCGCTCGGCAGGCAGGCGCTCGCCGTGGTGGTCGTGGCCGGCTACGCCTTCGCGGTGACGTACGGCCTCGGCAAGCTCCTCGACAAGGCGATGGGCTTCCGCGCGAGCGAGGAGCAGGAGCACACCGGCCTGGACCTTACGGTGCACGCCGAGACGGCTTACGATCACGGGGTCCTGGGGCACGGCGCCCCGGTCGCCCACTCCGTCCTCCCCTCCGCTCAGAAGGTCAAGTCCCAGGCATGAAGCTCATCACCGCGATCGTCAAGCCGTACCGTCTGGACGAGGTCAAGACCGCCCTGCAGGAGCTCGGGGTGCACGGTCTGACCGTGACCGAGGCGAGCGGCTACGGCCGGCAGCGCGGCCACACCGAGGTGTACCGGGGGGCCGAGTACCGGGTCGACCTGGTGCCGAAGGTGCGCATCGAGGTCGTGGTCGAGGACGCGGACGCCGACGCCGTGATCGACGCGATCGTCGGGGCCGCGCAGACGGGGAAGATCGGGGACGGGAAGGTGTGGGCCGTGCCCGTGGAGACGGTCGTGCGGGTGCGGACCGGCGAGCGCGGTCCGGACGCCCTCTGAGCCGGGGGGCTGTCGTGGGGGGCGAATGGTACGTGCTCGTCGAGACGAACAACGGGCACCTCGACGGCAATTGGCTCCTGAAGGACAAGGTGCATGTGGAGGCGGCAGGGAGCAGGCCCTGGCGTGTGCCGAGGAGCTGAGCCTCACGTACACGGATCGGCTCTTCTCCCTCGGCTCCGGCTACGGCCGCCTCGTGTTCCGCGTCTCCGAGACGAGCTGGTTGCTGGAGATCACGGATTCGTGGTGGCCCACCGACTCCGACGAGGCCGTCACGCGAACGCAGTACGCCCGGTTAACCGTGGCGCAGCTCATCTCCTCGACGGAGCCTCCTCCCGTCGAGCGCCCCGCGCCGAAGAAGGGGAGACTGCGCCGCGGCCTCGGCCGCGACTGACGGCCCGTGCCCGACGCGCCCTGACCAGCAGTGCTCCGGTCACCGCTCCCGCCACGAACACGAGCCCGGCGAGCAGCCACGGCAGGGCGAGGAAGGAGGCGCTCGCCGACTGCCGGGTGCCGGTGGCGCTCGCGGTCAGCGTCACCTCCGCGCGGTCGAGCTGGGGCGCTTTGGACCAGGTCTCGGTGAGCCGGACCCGCTGTCCCGGCAGCAGCTCGGACGGCACCCGGGTCAGCTCGCGGTCGAGCAGAGCGCGGCCGAACAGCCCTCGTGCCTTCAGCTCCACCTCGGGGTCGAGGGTGACGTTTCCGGTGTTGCGCAGGGTGTAGGAGACGGTCGCCGTGCCGGTGCCGAACCCCGGGATCAGGGGCTGGTGATGGGTGATGCGCAGCTGCCCGACGGAGAGCGCGGGCAGGGTGGGCCCGCTGACCCGCAGGTAGACCCGGGCGCCGACGGCCCGCTGCACGCCGAGCGCGAGCCGCTCGCCGCCGGTATCGACGCGCTCGTCCAGGGCGACGACGGCACCCGGGTGATCGCCGGGCTGGGCACCCCGCGGGACGCGGAGGGTGAAGGGCACGGTGACGGTCGTATGGCCGGGCACGGTGACCCGGGACTTCGCGAGCCGGGTCCAGGCGCCCACCCCGAGCATGCGCTCCTTGACGGTCCGCACGGCGAAACCGCCGTCCCGGGCGGTGTTGTAGGCGTCGGCCGCGTAGAGGCGGAAGGTGAGCGGACGGCCGGTCTTGTTCTGGACGGCGACCTTGTCGGTGAGGGTCTGACCGGGATCGGCGGAGAGGTAGAAGTAGGGCCGCGCGGCGATCTTCGAGGCGACCGGGTAGACGGACCAGCTGCCGTTGTCGGCGGCGTGGGCGGGCGTGGCCTGCCATGCCGTCATCAGGGCCAGGAGGAGGACGTACAGCTTGCGCATGGGTGCGGACCCCCACGGACGGTAGACAGGGGCGGGAGACGGGGGAACGGGCGGGTGCGGACGCCCGCACGCTCAGGTGAGCGTCAGTGTGAGCACGCCGGAGTACGCGCCCGGAGGCGTGAACGCCGGTACGGCCAGGGAGAGTCCGGCGTCGACGGTGAACTCACCGCCGGTGAGCGTGCCGTCGGAGGTCGACGCGAGGGTCGCTCCCGAGGCGCCCACGGCGCCCGCCGAGCCGGCCTTGCAGGTGCTGGGGCTGCCCGCCTTGGTCGCGCACGCGGGGGTCCAGCTCAGCTTCCCGGCGTCGATCTTGCCGCCGGGCCCGGTGAAGTCGGTGACCTTGCCGGTCAGGGACCAGCCCGCGGGCTCGCCGCGGAAGTCCTGCACGGTCACCGTCTGCAGCTTGCCGGTCGAGGCCCCGCCCTTGCCGAAGTCGACCGCCGACAGCGCGACGGAGTCCCCGGCCTGGGACATGGACAGCGTGCCCGCCTTGACGGTGGTGGTCAGCTTCTGGCTGCCGGGCGGAACGGGGGTGTTGTCGTTGACGACGTAGGCCGCGGGGCCCGCGCCCTTGTCCGCGCTCCAGGCGCCGCCCTCGTAGGCCACGATCCCGGTCGTCGTCTTGTCGTTGACGACGAGGGAACCGCTGAAGGAGCCCTGGGTGTTCGCGGTCACGGTCGCGGTGTCCGCGGTCTGGGTGCTCCCGGACCGCCCGGCCAGGGTGACGGTGGCGCCCGGCGTGAAGTTGCTGCCGGTGACGGTCACACCGGCCCCCGGGTCACCCGAGGCCGAACTCAGGGAGATGGCCCGGGTGTTGGCCGGGGTCCCGTCGGTGGCCGTCACGGTCTGGGACACCGGGGCGGGCGGATCGGTGACCGTGCACGGCGTGTCCAGTTCCAGGATGTAGCTGGTGTGGATGTTGTAGTCGCCGGGCGAGAGGGTGATCTGTCCGGCCTTGGTGACGGTGAACGTGCCGGTCATGGAGAAGGACGGGAAGGTCGCCTTCCCCGGCACCGGCGGGTTCTTCTTCGGCCCGGCGACGGTGACGTCCCCCGTCTGTGCGCCGCCGAGGGTCACCTTTCCGGTCGGGGTCATGATGTCGGCGGGCAGGGCCAGGTCGGTGGGGTTGCCGGCGGCGGCGGTGACAACCGTGTACGTGACGGTGACGGTGTCGCCGACCTTGGGGGTGGCGTTGTCCACCGACACGGCGGCGGTCGTGGTGCCGTCGATCGGCGGGATGCCCGCGACGGCGGGCGGGATGCAGTGCGTGGCGAAGTCCACGTTCGTGCCGGCGGCACCGGCCGGACAGGCCAGCGCGCCGCCCGCGGTGACCGCGAGGGCGGTCGCCCCGAACAGGGACGCCCAGCGCCACCGTCGGGATCTTCGTGGTCTTGGGGGTGTCGAACCCATGGGGCCCCCTCCTGAGGGTTGCGGGCGCAGCGGCTCATCTGCGCCGACAGGGGGCATTGATGTGGAGCGGGAGTGAGAAGTCAATGGAGATGTCGCAGAAATCTGACGGATCATCAGTTTCTGCGGCATCCGGAACACATCGCTCGGTCCGGTCAGTCGAAGACGAACGGGCCGGGTGACTGCGGACCGCTTGCCGTGCAGGTCACGGTGACCCCGAAGATCACCATCTGCAGTGAGCCGCCGTAGGCGTCCAGGCTCTCACCGGAGGCGACGGTGCCGGGGAGCGGGCCGACGCTGACGGCGTCGCCGGTGTTCATGGCGGGGTTCCTGGTCCCGCTGAAGACCACCGATCCGTCGCCGGCCCTGGCCATGGTGAGGGTGGAGGAGATGGAGTCCTGCGCGACCGCGACCGGCGCGGTGATCGCGGAGGAGGTGAGGGTGATGGTGGCCGAGGTGCCGCTCTGGGTGGCGGTGAGCGTGGCCGTGCCGCCGCCGAAGACGCCGCAGCTCGCGGTGATGGTCGCCGGCTGTGGGGTGACGGCGGCCGCGGAGGGTGCGAAGGCCAGTCCGGTGACCGCGAGGGCCCCGGCGGCCAGTGCCGCACCCGTTGCCGTGCGCTTGCCTCTCATGGGGATCCGCTTCCCTTCCCTGTGGGGGGGTGTGGGGGGACACCGACGGGCGGTGAGGCCTGCGCAGGCGGTCGGGCCCACCGCGCCGGCGGTGCGGATCTGACGGCCCGTCGGAGACGTACGGTTTCATTGATGCGCAGGGGCAGGAGGCCAACAAGGTTGAATTCCAGCCGGCCTTTCGGCCGGTGCCGGGGTACGTCAGCCGGCGGAAACGGTGACCCGCACCACCCCGTCGAGCCCGGCCAGCAGCACCGGCGTCCCCGCACCCCCCAGGTCGGCCACCGCGGCCAAGTCCTCGTCGGCCACGGACTCGGCGTCACTCACGAGCGCCGCCGCCTCCAGCGAGCCCGCCCCCGACGCCACCGCCATGGCGACGGCGGTACGCAGCGCGCTCAGCCGCAGCGAGGGCAGCGCAACCGACCCGGCGACATAGGTACGCCCGGTCTCGTCCCGTACCGCCGCCCCCTCCGGCACACCGTTGCGGACCCGCGCGGAACGGGCCAGGGTCACGATCTTGCGGTCCTCGGGGTCAAGCGCGTTGCTCTCGGTCATGCCCAGAGCATACGAAGCCACAGCCCGACCACCCCGCCACGGGGTACCGCGTCACCCCGCGACGGGGTACATCGCGCCCCGCCGTCCCTCCGGAGAGGCCAGCCACTCCAGCTTCGCCGCGGTGTTCGCCTCGTCCAGCGGAGTGTGCAGCACGATCATCAGATCGGGCCGGGCCGGCACCTTCATCACCGTCGACTCCACGACCAGCAGCCCGGCCAGCGGATGGTCCAGCTCCTTGCGGATCTGCCCCTGGTCCTCGATGTCCCGCTCGGCCCACATCGCCCGGAACTCGGCGCTGGCCTCGCTCACCTCGGCGAGCACCGCCCGGAACCCCTCGTCCTCCGGCCGCGCCGCACACGCCGCCCGGAACTGGGCCACGACCGTGCGCGCGTTCTGCTCCCAGCTGTGGCTGCGCGACCGGTAGAGCGGATCGGTGAAGAAGTCGACGAGACAGTTCTGCGTGATCTCCGGCCGCATGCCCAGCACGATCGCGGCCGCGTCGTTGTACATCACGCAGTTGTAGTACAGGTCCATGATGTGCGCCGGATACGGCATCCAGGTGTCGATCAGCCGCCGCAGCCCGTCGCACATGTCCCGCTTCTCCGGCGCCACTTCGGGCGCCGGCGGGTTCATCCCGGCCAGCAGATACAGGTGCCGGCGCTCGGCGTCGCTCAGCCGCAGCACCCGGGCGACGGCGTCGAGCACGTGGGGGGAGACGGAGATCTCCCGCCCCTGCTCCAGCCACTGGTACCAGGAGGCGCCCACCCCGGCGAGCACGGCGACCTCCTCCCGGCGCAGTCCGGGCGTACGGCGCCGGCCGCCGCCGACGGGCAGCCCGGCCTCCTCGGGACTGACCCGGGCCCGCCGGCTCATCAGGAACTCGCGCAGTTCGTTGCGCCGTTCGCTCCTCATCGCCCCCGCAGCAGGCACGTACCGCTCCTCCCCCGTCGTGTCTGGTGGTGCCACCACCACCATAAGTTCCGACTCCCCACCGGTATTCCGCCCGCCCGAAGCTCGGTACATGGCGATCGACACCACCACCCAGACCACCACCTCCACGGGCACACCGCTCGACACCCGCCGGCCGCCCCGGTTGTCGACGCGTGACAAGCTCGTCCTGTTCGTGCTGTGCGCGGCCCAGTTCATGGTCGCGCTGGACTTCTCCGTCCTGAACGTGGCCCTGCCGGAACTCGGCGCCGACCTCGGCATGAGCCGCTCGGCCCTGCAGTGGGCGGTCACCGCGTTCGCGCTGCCCTCCGGCGGCTTCCTGCTGCTCTTCGGCCGCATCGGCGACCTGTACGGCCGCCGCAAGCTGTTCCTGACCGGCCTGGCCCTGTTCGGCGCGGCCTCGCTGCTGGCGACCCTGGCCTGGGACCCGGCGTCCTTCCTCACCGGACGCGCGCTGCAGGGCCTCGGCGCGGCGGCGATCGTCCCGACCGGGATGTCCCTGCTGACCACCACCTTCCCGGAGGGGCCGGCCCGCGACCGCGCCCTCGGCATCTCCGGCACCCTGCTGTCGCTCGGCTTCACCGTCGGCATGGTCGCGGGCGGCGTGCTGACGGACGCGCTCGGCTGGCGCTCCACGATGGCCCTGCTGTCGGTGTTCGCGCTCGTCGTGCTGCCGCTGGCCCCGGGCCTGCTGCCGGAGTCGCGCACCCCGGAGCGTCCGCGCCTGGACGTGCCCGGCGCGATCACCGTCACCACCGGCCTGCTGTCCCTGATCTACGCCCTGTCCACGGCCGCCGACCACGGCTTCGGCCGCCCGGACGTCATCACCACCCTGGTCGCCGGGCTGCTCCTGCTGGCCGCGTTCACGGTCGTGGAGTCCCGTACGGCCGCCCCGCTCGTCTCGCTGCCCATGCTGCGCCGCCGCACGGTGGCCTGGGGGAATGCGGGCGGCTTGGTCACCTTCTCGATGATGTCCACCGTCGTCTTCGTCCTGACCCTGTACCTGCAGGAGATCCTGCGCCTGTCGGCCTTCGAGACGGGCCTGGTCTTCGGCGTCCAGGGCGTGCTGTCGGCCGTCGCCGGCTCGCTCGCCCCGAGGGTGATCGGCCGCTTCGGCGCCCGCCGCACCCTGGTCGGCTCGCTGACCGGCCAGGGCGCGCTGATCGCGACGCTGCTCCTGCTGAACTCCCACGTCTGGTCGGTGTGGCTCGCCACGGCGGCGGTGTCCCTGGCCAGCATGTGCCACCTGGGCGCGATCATCTCGTACGGCCTGACCGTCACCTCCGGGGTCCCGGACGAGGAGCAGGGATTGGCCACCGGTCTGGTGACCTCCACCCAGCAGGTCGGCATCACGGTCGGCATCCCGCTGCTGGGGGTCCTGGCCACCACCTCCGGGGATCTGCTGACCGGCGTCCGCACCGTCGTGGCCCTGGACGCGGCGATCGTCCTCGCGGCAGCCGTCCTGGTCGGGCTGGGCCTGCGCCGGCGTCAGTCCAGGGTCTGAACGATCTCGCTCCGCGCGGCCGTGTGCACCACACGGCCGCGCGCTCCGTTGACCAGCGGGAGGTAGGGGGCGACATGCCCGCACTCGACGTCGGCGACGATCGGCACACCGAGTGGGCCGAGGGCGTCGAGCACGGCCTCGTGCTGGGTGAGGGTGCGGCCGGCGGGGGCGTGGGTGCGGCCGACGAGGACGGCGGCGGCACGGTCGAAGAAGCCGTTGAGACGCATGCCGTGCAGGTTGCGGCAGATGGTGAACGCGTTGTCCTCGCAGGCCTCCACGTACACGAGCAGCCGGTCGCCGCCCGCGAAGGACGAGGTGTCCAGGTACGGCGTCCCCGCGAGGTTGGCGAGGGTCTCGATGCACCCGCCGATCAGCCGGCCCTCGACGTCCACGTCCCCGTCCCCGTCGAGCCGGGTCCAGGCGCCCTCGGCGTCCAGGGTCAGGTCACGGATCTCCGGGTTCCGGGCCCAGTCGTCCCAGCCGCCGGACCGGTACCGGCCGGGCGGTGTCTGAGCGAACGGCTCCCCCTGCGGCGCGGCCACGATGTCCAGCCAGGACAGCAGCCCCTCCGGCGTCCGGTAGGGCGTGTCCATGAGGTTGTTCCCGTGGACGGTGGCGACGCCGGTGAGCAGGGTCAGCGGGGTGATGACCGTGGACATGTCCGAGTAGCCGACGACCCAGGTCGGCTCGGCCCGCCGGATCGCCTCGAAGTCGAGCAGCGGCAGCAGGTCGATGGCGGTCTCCCCGCCCCACGGAGGCACCACGGCCCGTATCTCCGGGTCGGTCAGCATCGCGGTCAGCTCGGCCGCGCGCTCGGCGGCCGGCGCGCTGAGGTGGGTCGAGCCGTCCATGCACCGGCCGACGACCGCCTCGTACCCCCGCGCCTCGATCTCCCGGACCGCGACTTCGAGCCGCCCCCGGAGTTCCTTGGCCACTCCGCTGGAGGGAGAGGTCACACCGACGCGGTCACCGGGGCGCAGGGGGCGCGGATATCTGATCGTCATACGGGCATCCCACCGCGCGCCGATCGCCTCGGGCAACCGGATTCACGGCCGGTCCAGCCGCAGCCGCTCCGCCCTCGGCAGTCCGGCGACGACGAGGTCGTACGAGTCCTCGATCAGCTCTTTCACCAGCCGCTCGGGCAGGTCGCCGTCGGCCGTCACGGTGTTCCAGTGCCGCTTGTTCATGTGATACCCGGGGATGATCAGGCCCTCGTGCTCACCGCGCAGCCGGATCGCGTCCTCCGGGTCGCACTTGAGGTTGATCGTGAGGGGCCGCGCGCCAAGGTTCGTCAGGGCGAACATCTTGCCCAGCACCTTGAAGACCGAGGTCTCCGGGTTGAACGGGAAGTCCTCCACGGCCGCGTTGAAGGACAGGCAGAAGGCGCGCAGCTTCTCTGGGGTCACTCGGGTGTCGCCTCCTCGGCGGCCGGCACGGGGACGGGTTCCACCAGGACCGTCACGATCTTGTTCCGGCGTCCGGCCGCGGCCTCCGCGGTCAGCTTCAGCCGGCGCTCGTCGGGCAGCTCGACCTCGGCGGACGCGCCCGCGATGGGCACCCGGCCGAGGGCCTTGGCGAGCAGTCCGCCGACGGTCTCCACGTCCTCGTCGTCGTACTCCTCCAGGCCGTACAGCTCGCCGAGGTCGGTGATGTCCAGGCGGGCGGTGACCCGGAAGCGGTCGTCGCCGAGATCCTCGACCGGCGGGAGTTCCCGGTCGTACTCGTCGGTGATCTCGCCGACGATCTCCTCGAGGATGTCCTCGATGGTGACGATGCCGGCGGTGCCGCCGTACTCGTCGATGACGACGGCGACGTGGTTGCGTTCCTTCTGCATCTCGCGCAGCAGGTCACCGGCGTTCTTGGTGTCCGGCACGAAGGCGGCGGGCCGCATGGCGGTGGAGACCAGGTCGCCCTCCGCCTCCCGGTTGATGTGGGTCTTGCGGACCAGGTCCTTCAGATACACGATCCCGACGATGTCGTCCTCGCTCTCGCCGGTGACCGGGATCCGGGAGAACCCGGAGCGCAGGGCGAGGGTGAGGGCCTGCCGGATGGTCTTGAAGCGCTCGATGGTGACCAGGTCGGTGCGCGGCACCATGACCTCGCGCACCAGCGTGTCGCCCAGCTCGAAGACCGAGTGCACCATGCGGCGCTCCTCGTCCTCGATCAGCGACTCCTTCTCGGCGAGGTCGACCAGCGCGCGCAGCTCGGCCTCGGAGGCGAACGGGCCGCGCCGGAAGCCCTTGCCCGGGGTGAGGGCGTTGCCGATGAGGATGAGCAGCGACGGGATCGGGCCCATGATCCGGGCCAGCGGCAGCAGCACGTAGGCCGCCGCGGTCGCGGTGTTGAGGGGGTGCTGACGGCCGATGGTCCGCGGGGACACCCCCACGGCGACGTACGACACCAGGACCATGACCCCGATGGCGATCAGCAGGGCCTGCCAGGTGTCCTTGAATGCCTCCAGGCAGGCGTAGGTCACCAGGGCCGCGGCCGCCATCTCGCAGGCGACGCGGACCAGCAGGGCCACGTTCAGATAGCGGGTGGGGTCGGCGGCGACCTGGGCCAGCCGGGCGCTGCCGCGGCGGCCGGACTTGACGGCCTCCTCGGCCCGGAAGCTGGAGATCCGGGCGAGGCCCGCCTCCGCGCAGGCGGCGAGCCAGGCGACGACGACCAGCGCGATCGCGCCGATCACGATCTGCGGAGACATACGGCCCGCTTATGAGACGGTCGGCGCCGGGGACGGCCCGGTCAGCCCGCGCTCGGCGCGCCATCCGTCCACGATGGCGGCCTGGAGTCCGAACATCTCGGCCTTCTCGTCCGGCTCCTCGTGGTCGTAGCCGAGCAGATGCAGCACGCCGTGGACGGTGAGCAGCTGGAGCTCCTCGTCCATGGAGTGCTGCGTCTCGGCTTCCGCCCCCTGCTTGGCGGCGACCTCCGGGCACAGCACGATGTCACCGAGCAGCCCCTGCGGCGGCTCGTCGTCGTCCTTGGACGGCGGTCGCAGCTCGTCCATCGGGAACGACATGACATCGGTCGGACCCGGCAGGTCCATCCACTGGATGTGCAGCTGCTCCATGGCGTCGGCGTCCACGACGATCACCGAGAGCTCGGAGAGCGGGTGGATGCGCATCCGCGCGAGCGCGTAGCGGGCGATGTCGAGGATCGCCTGCTCGTCTACCTCGGTGCCGGACTCGTTGTTGACGTCGATCGACATGGTCGTGCTGGTCTACTTCCCCTTGTGCCCGGACTTGCCCCGGCTCTTCTGCATGCCGTTCTGGGTGCCGTGGCTGCTGTCGTACTTCTCGTACGCGTCGACGATACGGCCGACGAGCTTGTGCCGTACGACATCGTGGGACGACAGCCAGGAGAAGTGGACGTCCTCGACGCCGTCCAGGATCTCCTGGACCTGCCGCAGGCCGCTCTTGGTCCCGTCGGGCAGGTCGACCTGCGTCACGTCACCGGTGATGACGATCTTCGAGTCGAAGCCGAGGCGGGTGAGGAACATCTTCATCTGTTCGGGGCTGGTGTTCTGGGCCTCGTCGAGAATGATGAAGGCGTCGTTGAGCGTACGACCGCGCATGTACGCGAGCGGCGCTACCTCGATCGTCCCCGCCGCCATGAGCCGCGGGATGGAATCCGGGTCGAGCATGTCGTGCAGCGCGTCGTACAGCGGGCGCAGGTAGGGGTCGATCTTCTCGTACAGCGTGCCCGGCAGGAACCCGAGCCGCTCCCCCGCCTCCACCGCCGGCCGGGTGAGGATGATCCGGTTGACCTGCTTGGACTGCAGGGCCTGCACGGCCTTGGCCATGGCCAGGTAGGTCTTGCCGGTACCGGCGGGTCCGATGCCGAAGACGATCGTGTGCTTGTCGATCGCGTCGACGTACCGCTTCTGGTTGAGGGTCTTCGGGCGGATGGTCCGGCCCCGCGAGGACAGGATGTTCTGCGTCAGCACCTGCGCCGGGGTCTCGGGCCCGTCGCTCGTCCCGTTCTCGCTCGCCTTGAGCATGGCGATCGAGCGTTCCACTGCGTCCTCCGTCATCGGCTGCCCGGTGCGGAGCACCAGCATCATCTCGTCGAACACGCGCGAAATGAGAGCGACGTCGGCGGGGTCGCCGACCGCGCTGATCTCATTGCCCCGGACGTGTATGTCGGCCGCCGGGAAGGCCCTCTCGATCACACGCAGAAGGGAGTCGCCGGAACCCAGCACGGTCACCATGGGGTGCTGGGCGGGGACGGTGAACTGCGCTCTCGCCTGCTCCTGCGCGGGGGTGGTGTGAGCTGTGGGTGTCTGTGTCATGGGCCGGCTCTGAAGGCCTGCGCTTCCTCCTCGTCACGGCCGCGTAGCTGAGGGCGGCCTCGCGATTCCAGGGTACGACGGTGCACAGACAAGCCCGTAGGCCTTTTACACGGCCCCCTCCTCAGCCGCCCCGACCACCACAGGCCCACAGGGCACACACCTCAACCACCCGAGCCGACCCCACCCCGCCGGGGACCACTCCCCAGACACCCGAGCCGGCGCCATCCCGCCGGGGGGCCACTTCCCAGGCACCCGAGCCCGATCCGCCGAGGACGACCGCTTCCGAGCCGCCCACGCCCCAGGGGGCACCACCACTTCCCAGCCGACCGGGCACTCCTCAACCACCCGAGCCAAACCGGCCGGGGACAACCACTTCCCAGCCGCACACCGAACCGCTCCCACCGGAGGTCACCTTCCAGCCGGTCCGAGCCGGACTCACCCCGCCCACCCGCCGGGAGGCCACGTCTCAACCTCCCGAGCCTGATCCGCCGAGGACGACCACTTCCCAGTCGCACACCGAGCCGCCCCTGCCGGGGGTCACCTCCCAGCCAGACCGAGCCGCCCCCACCCCCGCCCGCCCCCACCGAGGCACTCCGCAACCACCCGAGCCCCACCCGCCAGGGACGACCCTTCCCAGCCGCCCACCCGGCTCGTCTCCCAGCCGACCGAGACGGGACCCCCAGGGGGCACCTCTCAGCCGACCGAGACGGGTGGGTGGGTGGGCGAGCGGGGGTCCAGGGGGCGGAGCCCCCTGGTGGTCAGCTGGAGCGGCGGAAGCCGATGGTGGGCACCGCGCGGCGCAACGGCCACGGCCGGTCCAGTTCCTCCGGGACCAGCGCGTCCAGGAAGCCGTACCGGCGAAGCGCCGCCCGCTCCTGCCCCGGCACGGACTGCACCCGCCGCCACCACGCCCCGATCTCCGACCACCCCGGCGCCGACAAGGACCCCCCGAACTCCTGCACCGACAGCGCCGCGGTGAGCCCCGCGAAGGCCAGCCGGTCCGCCAGCGGCCACCCCGCGAGCGACCCCGTCACGAACCCGGCGACGAAGACATCCCCCGCCCCCGTCGGATCCAGCGCCTCCACGGCGATCGCCGGCACCTCCGCCGCCTCCCCCGTCCGCCGGTCCACGGCGTACGCCCCCTCCGAGCCCAGGGTCACGACCGCCACCGGCACGTACTCGGTCAAGGCATGCGCGGCGAGCCGCGGACAGTCGGCCCCGGTGTACCGCTTCGCCTCCTCCGCGTTCGGCAGAAACGCCTCGCAGTGCTCCAGATCGGCGAGCCCGGCCAGATCCCACGCCCCGGTCTCGTCCCAGCCGACGTCGGCGAAGATCCGGGTCCCCTCCCGCGCGGCCTGCGCGATCCACGGCGCGCGCGCCCCCGGCGTCAGTGAGGCCACGGCGGCCCGCGCGCGGGGCGGGCAGTCCGCGGCCCGCTCCTGGATGAGCACGGCCTCCGGCGGCGGCTCGTGCCCGTGGGACACCATCGTCCGCTCGCCCTCGTACGCCATGGACACCGTCACCGGGGAGTGCCAGCCGGGCACGGTCCGCGACCTCGACAGATCGATGCCCTCGCCCTGTGCGAGCGCGTCCCAGCAGTACTCGCCGTAGTGGTCGTCCCCGAAGGCCGCCGCCAGGGAGGTCTTCAGACCGAGCCGGGCCAGGGCCGTGGCCATGTTGGCGACCCCGCCGGGGCTGGAGCCCATGCCCCGGGCCCAGGACTCGGTGCCGCGCACGGGCGCCGAGTCCAGGCCGGTGAAGATGATGTCGAGGAAGACCGTGCCCGTCAGATAGACGTCCCAGGGCGGGTCCCCGGGCCGGCGCAGCGCGGCGAGCGGGTCGACCTGGGCCTGACGGCGCGCGGCCGGGGTGAGGTGTTCCGGTTCCTCTCCGGTGATCGTGTGCGACGGGGTCACGGTGCGCTCCCTGGCATGGTGCGGATCTGGCCAGTGTGCACCAATCAGCCCGCCGCACAGGGGGTTACCAGCGGGGCATCACCGGTTGCCGCCAGCCCGGTTCGGCCACCCGCATCGCGGCCGCGTCGTCGCGGTCGCGCAGCGAGCCGTCGTCCTCGGCCCACCGCCGGTGCAGCCGGGCCAGTTCGTCCCGGTCGAGCTCGACCCCGAGGCCGGGGGCGTCGGAGACATGGACCCTCCCGTCCCGGAACGCCGGCCGCTGGGTGAGGACGTCCTCGGACTGCCACGGATAGTGGGAGTCGCACGCGTGGTGGAGCCCGGGGACCGTGGCGGCGACCTGGGTCATCGCCGCGAGGCTGATGCCCAGATGGGTGTTGGAGTGCATGGACACCCCGACCCCGAAGGCGGCGCAGATCGCGGCGAGCCGCTGGGTGTTGCGCAGCCCGCCCCAGTAGTGGTGGTCGGAGAGCACGACCTGCACGGCGTCGCGCGTGAACGCCTCCTTGATCTCGCCGAAGGTGGTCACGCACATGTTGGTGGCGAGCGGTACGTCGGTCCCGGCGGACACCTCGGCCATGGCTGGCGTCCCCAGAGTCGGGTCCTCCAGGTACTCCAGGACGTCCCCGAGTTCCTTCGCCACCTTCAGCGAGGTCTCGACCGACCAGGCGCCGTTGGGGTCGAGGCGCAGCGGATGGCCGGGGAAGGCCTCGGCGAGGGCCCGTACGGCCGCGATCTCCTCGTCGGGCGGGAAGACGCCGCCCTTGAGCTTGAAGGACGTGAAGCCGTGCCGCTCCTTGAACAGCCGTGCCTGGGCCACGACTCCGGCCGGGTCGAGAGCGGCCCCCCAGTCGTCCTGCTCGCCGGCCACGCCCTCCGGATGGCCGGCCCACTTGTAGAACAGGTAGGCGCTGTACTCGACGGTGTCCCGCAGCTTGCCGCCGAGCAGCGCGTGCACGGGCAGCCCGAGTGCCTTGCCCTGGGCGTCCAGACAGGCGACCTCGAAGGCGGACAGCACCGACAGCCGGAGCTTGTCGGCGCTCTGCACGCCGCGCAGCCCGCCGGCGTCCACCTGGCCCTGGACCCGGGACTCGTCCACGCCGAGGTCGATCGCGAAGAGGCCGTTCACGTCCATGACCGAGCGTCCGGTGAGCCGTTCGGCCAGCGGGCGGGCCAGTTCCAGGTACTTGGTGTCGCCGTAGGTCTCGCCGAGCCCGGTGATCCCGTCGGCGGTGACGATCTCCACGATCAGCCGCGGGGTGTACGGCTGGTGGACGCCCTGGGTGTTGAGCAGCGGCGGGTCGGCGACCAGGATCGGCGTCAGCCGCACCTCGGCGATGGTCAGGTCACGGGTCACAGGGAGGCTCCTACGAGGTCGAGTCCGGCGGTGAGCAGGGCCTTGAGGTCGGCGAGGTCGGCGGGCGCGGGGTCGGTGAGCGGGGCGCGCACAGGTCCGACGCGCTGTCCGCGCAGCCGGGCCGCCGCCTTCACCAGGGACACGGCGTATCCAGGGGCGCGGTCGCGCAGTTCCACGAACGGGACGTAGAAGTCCCGCAGCAGCTTGTCGACGGTTCCGTGGTCGGCGTCCCGCAGGGCGGTGAAGAAGGCGCCGGCGATCTCAGGGGCGAAGGCGTGCACGGCGGAGGAGTAGGCGGGCACGCCGACGGTGGCGTAGGCGCGGGCCTGGATCTCGGCGGTGGCGGCGCCGTTGAAGAAGAGGAAGCCGTCGGGGGCGGCGAGGGTGAGGCGCTGGAGCCGGTCGAGGTCGCTGTGGCCGTCCTTGAGGCCGATGACGTTCGGGATGCGCGCGATGCGCCGCAACGCGTCGGCGGTGTAGGCGACCTGGCCGCGCTGGTAGGCGATCAGCGGCAGCCCGGAGCGCTCGGCGAGCCGCTCCAGCTGGGCGGCGAGGCCGTCCTGCGGGGCGTCGACCAGGTAGTGCGGCAGCACGAGCAGGGCGTCGGCGCCGGCCTCCTCGGCGATCCGCGCGAACCGGGCGGCCTGCGCCCAGCCGTACCCGGTGCCGGCCACGACCGGAACCCTTCCGGCCGCCTCCTCGACGGTGATGGTGACGACGGTCCGGTACTCCTCCTCGTCCAGCGAGAAGAACTCCCCCGTGCCGCAGGCCGGGAAGACGGCGCCGGGACCGGCGGCGAGCCGGCCGGCGACATGGGCGCGGAAGCCGTCGGGATCGAGGGAGCCGTCGTCACGGAACGCGGTGAGCGGGAAGGACAGCACGCCGCGCGCCATCCCCTCCCGCAGCCGCCGCGCGACACCCTCGGGACTCGGATCGCCACCCACCTTGATCATCTCCCCTTATGAATTACGTCTACATATGCGAACGAGCTTAGCGCTTCCTACCCGGGGCCCCACTACACAAACCGAAAAGTGACGCAGATCGCATCCGTTCTCCTTCTTCCTCGAACCGCGTGCTTGGTACAACTTTTTTCGCGCGTTCCTGTCGCTCGACGGGCGTCGCCCCACTCCCCTTCCTGAGCCGCTCCTCTCGCCTGCCCTGGGAACGCCCGTGTCCGCCCGCCGCCACCTGCCCTGGCCCCTCGTCGCCCTGTTCACCGCCGGGTACCTCGCCTCCTACCTGCTGCCGACCACCGTCGGCCGGCTGGACACCGGGCTTCCGCTCACCGCGACCCAGGCGGGGGCCATCGGCAGTGCGCTGCTGCTGAGTTCGGCGACGGCGGGCTTCCTGCTGGCCTCCCGGGTCGACCGGTTCGGCCCCCGTACGCTCGCCCGCCTCGGACTCGCGCTCACCTTCCTCGGCTATGGCGCCGCCGCGCTGACCGGGGTGGTACCGGCCGTCGTCGCGGGCGCGGTCGTCGGCGGCTTCGGGTCCGGCACGGTCACGGTGGTCGCCGCGAGCGGCATCGCCGCCCAGCGGGACCCGCACCGGGCCACCACGCTCGGCCTGCTGACCGTCTCCGCCCTGGCCGGCGCCCTCTATCTGACGATCCCCCACCTCGGCCCGGGCCACGGCCTGTCCCTGGCCGGGCTCGCGCTGACCGCGCTCGCCGTCTGGCCCTTCACCGCCCGCCTGTCCGCCCGGACCGCACCGGCCCGCACCGCCGCCGCCCACGGCCGTCTCCCCCAGCGCCGCGCCGGACTGCTGCTGGCGGCCGCCATGCCCTGCTGGTCCCTCGCGCAGAACTCCCTCTGGGGCGTCAGCGGCCGGATCGGGCTCGACCAGGCCCACCTCAGCGAGGTCACCGTCGGCGCGGTGTTCGCGATCGCGCTCGGCGCCGGGCTCGTCGGGGTCCTCGGCGCGGGCGCGCTCGGCCCCCGGCTGGGCCAGGCGGTGCCCATCGGCGCCGGTACGGCACTGATCGCGGGCTGCATCGCACTCAGCGCGTCCGCGACCGACCTGACGGCCTTCGCGGCGGGCGAGATCTCCTGGAACCTGGTCTACCCGGTCGTCCTGTCGTACGTCATCGGCCTCGCCGCCTCCCTCGACCCGCGCGGCCGCTGGGCGGTTCTGGTCGGCTCGGCGGCCTCGCTGGGGACGGCGGCGGGACCGCTGGCGGGGAGTGTGCTGGCGGTAGGAGCGGGCTTCCCGATGATGGGCAAGGTGCTCGGCGCCGCGCTGCTGCTGATCGCCGTACCGATGACGGCGGTGGCCCTGCGGGCGGGCAGGCGGCTCCTGCCGGTCGTGGAAGTGCCGGTGGACTCGCCCGCCGTGCCCGCCCAGTTGGCCTACGACACCGCGTCCCCGAACTCGTACGCCTCCACTTCGGCGATGTAGCGGGCCCGCCGCTCCTCGTCGTCCTCCAGGAACGAGGCGAGGAAGGAGTTGCGGGCCAGCTCGCGCAGCCGGTCCTCGGTCAGGCCCAATGTTCGGTACGCGGCCGCGAAGTTGTCGCCGGCGTACCCGCCGAAGTACGCGGGGTCGTCGGAGTTGACCGTGCACAGCAGGCCGGCGTCCAGCATGGCCGGCAGCGGGTGGTCGGCCAGCGTGTCGACGGTGCGCAGGCGGACGTTGGACAGCGGGCACAGGGTGAGCGGGATCCGCTCCCGCACCAGCCGCTCGACCAGCGCCGGGTCCTCCATGCAGCGCAGCCCGTGGTCGACACGCTCGACGCCGAGCACGTCCAGGGCCTCGCCGATGTACTCCGGCGGCCCCTCCTCACCGGCGTGCGCGACACGGCGCAGCCCGAGCGCGGCGGCCGCCTCGTACACCTCCCGGAACTTCGCCGGCGGATGCCCGACCTCGGCGGAGTCCAGGCCGACCCCGGTGATCCGGTCCAGGTACGGCCTGGCGGCCTGAAGGGTCTCCATGGCCGACTCGGCGGACTCGTCCCGCAGGAAGCAGAGGATGAGCCTGGTGGAGACGCCGTGGTTCCGCTCGCTGCCGCCGAGCGCCCGCCACAGCCCCTCCACGACCGTGCCCATGGACACGCCCCGGGCCGTATGGGCCTGCGGGTCGAAGAAGATCTCCGCGTGCCGCACGCCCTGCGCGGCGGCACGGGCCAGATAGGCGTCGGCCAGGTCGGCGAAGTCCTGCTCGGTGCGCAGGACGGCCATCAGCTCGTAGTACAGGTTCAGGAAGGACTGGAGGTCCTCGAACCGGTAGGCCTCGCGGAGCTCGTCCGTGTCCGCGTACGGCAGGGTCACGCCGTTGCGGGCGGCCAGCTCGAACGCGAGCTCCGGCTCCAGGGTGCCTTCGATGTGGAGGTGCAGTTCTGCTTTCGGGAGGGGCATCAGAGCATCGTACGGATCTTCTACCGCCGTTTCGGAACCGCCACCCGCTGCAGGTCGTGCGCCACGGTCAGCTCACCCTCGAAGCCGGCCGCGCGCGCTTGCCGCTCGAACTCCTCGGGTTCGGTGTAGCGCTGGCTGAAGTGGGTGAGGACGAGGTGCCGTACGCCCGCCTCCCGGGCGACGGCGCCGGCCTGCCCGGCGGTCAGGTGACCGTGCTCCACGGCCAGTTCGATGTCCTCGTCCAGGAAGGTCGACTCGATGACGAGCAGGTCGCAGCCCTCCGCGAGCGCGTGCACGCCGTCGCACAGCCGGGTGTCCATGACGAACGCGAACCGCTGCCCGCGCCGCACCTCGCTGACGTCCTCCAGCGTGACGTCCCCCAGCCGGCCCTCGCGCTGCAGCCGGCCGACGTCCGGGCCCTCGATCCCGTGCGCGGCGAGCCGGTCGGGCAGCATACGGCGGCCGTCGGGTTCGATCAGCCGGTAGCCGTAGGACTCGACCGGGTGCGACAGCCTGCGGGCCTCCAGGGTGTACGCCGGGGTCACCGCGAGGATGCCGTCGGCGGCGACCGGTGCCTCGGTGATGCCGACCGTCTCCCGGTAGGCCGTGGCATACCGCAGGCGGTCGAAGAAACGCTGCCCGGAGCGCGGGTAGTGCGCGGTGACCTCGTGCGGCACCTGGTCGAGGTTGATCCGCTGGATGACACCGGCGAGGCCGAGGGAGTGGTCGCCGTGGAAGTGGGTGACGCAGACCCGGTTCAGGTCGTGGGCGGCGACCCCGGCGCGCACCATCTGCCGCTGGGTGCCCTCGCCGGGGTCGAACAGGATGCCCTCGCCGTCCCACCTCAGCAGATAGCCGTTGTGGTTGCGGTGCCGGGTCGGGACCTGGCTGGCGGTGCCGAGGACCACCAATTCACGTACGGACACGGGGACTTGTTCGCTTTATCCGGGGGGCCACTGCATGCCGCGGCCGCCGAGGACGTGCGCGTGCGCGTGCCAGACGGTCTGGCCCGCGCCGCTGCCGGTGTTGAAGACGGTCCGGTAGCTCTCGAGCTTCTCCTCGTCGGCGACGGCCTGGGTTTCGGCGAGCACGTCGGCGGCGAGGTGCGGTGCTTCGGCGCCGAGGACGGCGGCGTTCTTGTAGTGCGCCTTGGGGATCACCAGGATGTGGGTGGGGGCCTGGGGGTTTATGTCCCGGAAGGCGACGGTGGTGTCTGTCTCGCGGACGATCGTCGCCGGGATCGTACCCGCGACGATCTTGCAGAACAGGCAGTCGTCCTGCGGTTCTCCCGCCATGCGTGTGCCTCCTCGCGCTGGTGATCAATACCGGTGCATCGTAGTCGTATCAGCTCGGCATTCCCGGCGGAGTCTTCGCGGGCCGTTCCTCCAGCGCCGCCAGCGCGAGCCGGATCGCCTCGTCGAGCTGCGTGTCGCGGTCCTCCGCCCAGTCCTGAGGCCTCTGCACGACCTCCACATCGGGGTCCACCCCGTGGTTCTCCACGTCCCAGCCCACCCCCTCCAGCCACATCGCGTACTTCGGCTGGGTGATCAGGGTGCCGTCGACCAGGTGGTAGCGGCTGTCGATGCCGATGACGCCGCCCCAGGTGCGGGTGCCGACGACCGGGCCGATGCCGAGGGCCTTGATCGCCGCGTTGACGATGTCGCCGTCGGAGCCGGAGAACTCGTTGGCGACGGCGACGACCGGGCCGCGCGGGGCGTCGAGGGGATAGCTGGTGGGGCGCATGCCGCGCGGGAGGTCCCAGCCGATGATGCGGCGGGCCAGTTTCTCCACGACCAGCTGGGAGGTGTGGCCGCCGCGGTTCTCGCGGACGTCGACCACGAGTCCCTCGCGGGCCACCTCCACCCGCAGGTCCCGGTGGATCTGCGCCCAGCCGGGGGCCTGCATGTCGGGGACGTGGAGGTAGCCGAGCCGGCCGTCGGAGGCGGCGTGGACGTGGACGCGGCGGCCGGCCACCCAGGCGTGGTAGCGCAGGGGTTCCTCGTCGGCGATCGGGACGACGACGGTGTGCCGGGGTTCGCCGCCGCCCGCCGGGGAGACGGTGAGCTCCACCGGGTGGCCCGCCGTGCCGACGAGCAGCGGGCCCGGTCCCGTCACCGGGTCGACCGAGTGGCCGGCGACGGCGATGATCGCGTCGCCGGGGCGTACGGCCACGCCGGGTGCGGCGAGCGGGGAGCGGGCGTCCGGGTCGGAGGTCTCCGAGGGCAGGATGCGGTCGATGCGCCAACTGCCGTCCGGGTGGCGGGAGATGTCCGCGCCGAGCAGCCCGTGCCGGGGGCCGCCGCCACGGCCGCCGGAGGGGATGACGTAGGCGTGCGAGGTGCCCAGTTCGCCGTGCAGCTCCCACAGCAGGTCGACGAGGTCGCTGTGGGTGGCGATACGGGCCAGCAGGGGGCGGTAGCGGGCGAGGACGCCGGTCCAGTCGACGCCGCCGAGGTCGGGCCGCCAGAAGTGGTCGCGCATCAGGCGGCCGGTCTCGTCGTACATCTGCCGCCACTCGGCCGCCGGGTCGAGGGTCTGCCGGACGCGGGCGAGGTCGACGGTGACGCTGGTGTCGCCGTCGTCGTCGGTGCCGGTACGGCGGTCGCTGGGGACGACCCTCAGCCGGTCGTCGCTCCACAGCAGCACGCGCTTGCCGTCGCCGCTGACCTCGAAGTGGTCGGCGTCGGAGGCCAGGTGCTCCAGGCGCCGCTGCGCGAGGTCGTAGCGCTCCAGCTCGGTGTGCGGGCCGGGGTCCTCGGGGTGGGCGCGGGCGGTGCCGAGGACGCCGTGCACGGGGTGGCGCAGCCAGAGCACGCCGTCCTTGGCGGCGCGCAGGGTGGAGTAGCGGCCGGCCTCGACGGGGAAGGGGACGATCCGGTCGGCGAGTCCTTCGAGGTCGATGCGGGTGGCGGGGGTGCCCTCGCTGTCGGGGGTCTCCTCCTTGTCCGGGGTCTCGAAGGCGCGGCCGTGGCGCTGCGGGCCGAACGGCGAGGGCGTGGTGGCGGCGAGGGTGATCAGGTGCGGGCGGGCGCCGACGACGAAGGCGAGGTCGAAGACGTGCTCGTCGTAGACCGGGTCGAAGGCGCGGTTGGAGAGGAAGGCGAGGTGTTTGCCGTCGAGGGTGAAGGCGGGGGCGTAGTCCTGGAAGCGCAAGGGGGTCGCCTCGGTGACCGACAGGTCGGTGGTGTGGGCGATGCGCAGTTGGGACAGCGGGCGCGGGCCGGGGTGGGCCCAGGCGAGCCAGGCGGAGTCGGGTGAGAAGGCGAGGCCGGAGACCTCGCCGTCGTCGCTGCTGTCGACCTCGCGGACCTCGCCGGTCTCGCGTTCGACGAGCAGCAGCCTGCCGTCGTGCGCGGCCACGGCGGCCCGGCTGCCGTCGGGGGCCATGGCCAGCTCCAGGACCCGGCCGAGCTGTCCGGCGGCGAGGCGGCGGGGCGGGGCGCCCGGTACCGTCCCGGTCGCCGGGGCGAACTCCAGGGCGTCGTCGCCCTCCGCGTCCGTCACCCACACCACCCACTCCTCGCCCTCGGCGCGGAAGACGTGCGGCATCCGGGCACGGACGCCGGGGTCGGCGGCGAGGGCGCGGGCGGGCCCGGAACGGTGGGTGACCCAGTGGATGCCGCCGCGCACGCAGACGGCGCTGCCGCGCGCGGTGTGGTCCGGGGACGCCTCGCCGAACCAGCGGGCGGCGTTCACCGGACGGGGCCGCAGATCGATCCGGGGTCCGCCGAGGCGCACGTCCAGTCGGCGCGGCTCGGCGCCCTCCAGGTCGTCCAGCAGCCACAGTTCACCGGCGCTGCTGTAGACGGCCCGGGTGCCGTCACCGGAGGCGTGGCGGGCGTAGAAGCCGTCGAGGGGGGTGTGGCGGCGCAGGTCGGAGCCGTCGGCGAGGGAGGAGTACAGGGCGCCCGTGCCCTCGTGGTCGGAGAGGAAGGCGATCCGGTCCCCGGACCACACCGGGCACTCGATGTTCCCGTCGACGTCCTCGTGCAGCCGGACGAACTCCCCGTTCCCCTCCCGGTCGATCCACAACTTGCCCGCCGTGCCGCCCCGGTAGCGCTTCCAGTAGGCGGCCTCGCGGCCCATCGGCGCGGACAGCAGCACGGTGGCGGGGCCGAAGGCCACGTCGCCGACCGGGCCGTACGGCAGGGTCTCGGCGGGTCCGCCGTCCAGCGGGACGGCGTGCGCCCAGCTGTGGCGGAAGCTGTGCCGGCCGTGCGCGCCGAGCGCGAGCACCCGACCGTCGGCGGTCCAGCCGCGCACCTCGGTGCGGCGGTTGCCCCAGTGGGTCAGCCGGTCGGCGGGGCCGCCGTCGACGGGGGCGACATGGATCTCGGGCGCGCCGTCGCGGGTGGAGGTCCAGGCGAGGTGCCGTCCGTCCGGCGATATCCGTGGCATGGTGACCGGCGTGTTGTCGGCGCTGACCCGCCAGGCCCGGCCGCCGTCGAGCGGCGCGAGCCAGACGTCGTCCTCGGCGACGAAGGCCACCAAGTCGTCGTGTACATGAGGGAATCGGAGATAGGCGGAGGACGTCGTGGTCACCGTCGAAGCACCCTGGGTCACCCCGTCACTGTACGCAGCGACCGGTGTGCGCCGCTTCCTCTTCCGATCACTTGCGCCCGGTCACTTTCCCTCGGCGGGCCAGCAGGTGGGGTCGCCCTTGCACCAGATGGTGCGGGTGACGGTGACCGTCACGGTGGGCCGGCCGCCGCCGGGCCGGTAGGTGGGCGGCCTGTACGTCGGCCCGTGCGTGGCGCCGCAGTCGCCGAGCCCGCTGACGTGGAACACCTGTCTGCCCGCGACCTTGGCGGTCAGATCCCCCCGCACGCAGGCGCCGTCGACGGCCTTGGTCACCTTCCCGGTGACGGTGATCCTCCGCCCCTCGTTGGTCTGGCCCTGGCAGTCGACGGAGACGACGGCGGTCTCGGACGGCGAGGGCGTCCGGGCCGCCGCGCCGCCGCCGTTGCCGTAGTGGCCGGTGCAGGTGAGCCAACTGACGTCGACATGCTGCTGGCGGAGCCTGGCCGTCGCGGTGGTGTCGGTGGTGTAGGCGGCGGTCACGGTACTGAGGTCGCCCGGCTGACACGCCACGACGGCCGCACCGGCCCCCGCGACCAGCCCCACCACGGCCACCGTCCGCGTCCCGCGCCGCCCACACCGAATCCGCCTCAATACCCCCATGCAGGGCAGACTGCCACCGGCACGCACGCCGGGGAAGGCCACATACGGCCACTCACCCGTACGGGGAGCGGGTCTCGTAATCTGGGCGAGTGCGCGGGGAACGCAGGCTCAGGCGGCTCGTCCTGCCGGACGGAACCGTTTACCGGTGGACCGTGCGGCACCGGCACCGGGACGACGGCCCCTGCGCGGAGGTGCTGACGCTGCACCGGGACGGGTCCCGCACCCGGATCGTGTTCCCGGGGACCGGTGGCGCCTACGGGCACTCCGGCCTGGTCGGCGACGGCCGCGGTCACACCGTCAATCTCCACGAGCCGGGCGTCGTACGGGCCTTCGCGGAGGAGGTACTCCGGCGACGGGCCTCCGGTGACGTGAACGGGTGGGCCTTGCTGCCCGCGGTCGCCGTCAGCCGCGCAGCAGCAGCCACTGCTGGAGTTCCACCAGGTTGCCCTCCGGGTCCTTGAGGTGGGCGACCCGCATGCGCTCGGTCATGGGGGCCGGGCCGTGCAGCAGCTCCGCACCGCGGGCGGTGATCTCCGACACGTAGGCGTCCAGGTCGTCGACGCGCAGCACCACCAGGGAGCGGTGCCCGGTGGCCGTCTCGCCCAGCTCGTTCAGCACCTCGGCCATCATCGCGCGGTCCTGCAGCGCGATCCCGGCGGAGCCGGCGTGCGGGCTGAACTTCTCGTACGGGCCCTCGGCCGTCCCGGACTGCGGCTTGAGGCCGAGGACGTCGGCGTAGAAGCGGTAGCAGGCGGCGAAGTCGGTGACCAGGAGCCGGACTTGGGCGAGTTCCACGGTGTCCCCCCGGGGTGTCAGGACCAGCGGCCGGTGCGGCCCAGCAGCAGGGCCACGGCGGCGGTGCCGGCGGTTGATGTACGCAGCACGGTAGGACCGAGTACGTACGCCCTCGCACCCGCCTCCTCGAAGAGCGCCAACTCGTCCCGGGCGACGCCTCCTTCGGGGCCGACGACCAGCACGATCTCGCCCTCGGTGGGCAGTTCGGCGGTGGCCAGCCGCCCGCTCTCGTGCTCGAAGTCGGAGTGGAGCACGGCGGCGAAGTCGGCTTTGGCCAGAAGTGCGGCAACCTGCTTGGTGCTTGCCGCGTCCGCGACCCGCGGGAAGCGCAGCCGGCGGGACTGCTTGCCGGCCTCGCGCGCGGTGGCCCGCCACTTGGCGAGCGCCTTGTGACCCCGCTCGCCCTTCCACTGGGTGATGCACCGGGCGGCCTGCCAGGGCACGATCGCGTCGACGCCGGTCTCCGTCATCGTCTCGACGGCGAGTTCGCCCCGGTCGCCCTTCGGGAGCGCCTGGACCACGGTGATACGGGGGCTGGGCTCGGGCTCCACCGGGAACTCGAACGGCTCGACCACCAGGTGGTCCTTGCCCGACACGCTGACGACGACCCCGGCGGCCCCGCGGCCCTCGCCGTCCGTCAGCACCACGTTCTCGCCGGGCTGCATCCGCCGTACGGAGACCGCGTGCCGCCCCTCGGGGCCCGTGACGTCGACGACCGAGCCGGGGCCCACGCCCTCCAGCGAGTCGACGACGAACACCGGCGCGGTCATCGCAGGCCTCCCTTGGCCGACAACGCTGTCCGGGCGGCGTCGAGTTCGGCGGCCAGCACCTCCACGAGCTCCCCGGCGGGCAGCTCGCGGGCCAGCCGGTGCCCCTGCCCCGCCCACAGCGCCATGCCCTGCGCGTCCCCGGCCTTGGCGGCGGCCTTGCGCAGCGGCGCGGTGAGGTGGTGGATCTCCGGGTAGGCGGCGGGGGCGTACGGGCCGTGCTCGCGCAGGAAGCGGTTGACCAGTCCGCGCGCCGGGCGGCCGGAGAAGGCGCGGGTCAACTCGGTGCGCGAGAAAAGGGGGTTGGTCAGCGCCTGCTTGTACACGGCCTGGGCGCCGGACTCGGGGGTGGCGAGGAAGGCGGTGCCCAGCTGGGCCGCGCTCGCGCCGGCCGCGAGGACGGCGGCGATCTGACTGCCGCGCATGATGCCGCCGGCGGCGACGACCGGGATGCTCACGGCCTCGCGGATCTGCGTGACCAGTGACAGCAGCCCGATGCCGGAGCCGTCGTTCTCGGGGAGGTCCCGGTGGGTTCCCTGATGGCCGCCGGCCTCCACGCCCTGCGCGATCACCGCGTCCGCCCCGGCCCGCTCGACGGCGCGGGCCTCCTCCGTGGTGGTGGCGGTGACCAGGGTGTAGGTGCCGACGCGGCGCAGGCTGTCGAAGACGTCCCGGCTCGGCACACCGAAGTGGAAGGAGACCACGGGCACCGGGTTGTCGAGGAGCACGGCGAGCTTGGCGTCGTAACCGTCGTCCCGGCCGCTGTCCGGGTCGCCCAGCTCGGTCTCGTACCAGGCGGCCTCGCCGGCCAGCTGGTGGGCGTAGACCTCCACGGCGCCGGACTCGGCATGCTCGGACTGCGGCATGAACACGTTCACGCCGAAGGGCCGGCTCGTGAGCCCCCGCAGCTGCTTGATCTCCTGGTACATGCCGTCGGCGGTCTTGTATCCGGCGGCGAGAAACCCGAGACCACCGGCCTCGCAGACGGCGGCGGCGAGCTGCGGGACGGAGACACCGCCCGCCATGGGGGCCTGCACGATCGGGTGGGGGAAGAGATCGGTCAGCGCGGAGGACATGACCGCATGTTGTCACGTCCGTCGAACAAGTCCGAATCCGGGCGTCCGATGGCATAAACCACTGGCATACGGGGTGCCGAGGCACCCCGTATGGCCTCCGTGAGCGGTTGCTCAGCGCCCGTTGAAGGCATCCTTCAAACGCGAGAACAACCCCTGCTGCCCCGGCTGACCGTGTCTGCCCGGCGGGACGACCCCCGGACCCCCGGCCACGCCGCAGCGCACGTCAGCGCCCGTTGAACGCATCCTTCAAACGCGAGAACAACCCCTGCTGCCCCGGCTGGAACTGCCCCTGCGGCCGCTCCTCGCCGCGCAGCTTGGCCAGCTCCCGCAGCAGGCGCTCCTGCTCGGGGTCCAGCTTGGTCGGGGTCTGCACCTCGACGTGCACGATCAGGTCACCCCGGCCGCCGCCGCGCAGATGCGTGACGCCGCGGTTGTGCAGCGGGATCGACTGGCCGGACTGGGTGCCGGGCCGGATGTCGACCTCCTCCATGCCGTCCAGCGTCTCCAGCGGCACCTTGGTGCCGAGCGCCGCCGCGGTCATCGGGATGGTGACCGTGCAGTGCAGGTCGTCGCCGCGCCGCTGGAAGGTCGGGTGCGGCAGCTCGTGGATCTCCACGTACAGGTCACCGGCCGGACCGCCGCCGGGACCGACCTCGCCCTCACCGGCGAGCTGGATCCGCGTGCCGTTGTCGACACCGGCCGGGATCTTCACGGTCAGGGTGCGGCGGGAACGGACCCGGCCGTCGCCGGCGCACTCGGGGCACGGGGTCGGCACGACGGTCCCGAAGCCCTGGCACTGCGGGCAGGGACGCGAGGTCATGACCTGGCCGAGGAAGGACCGGGTGACCTGCGAGACCTCACCGCGGCCACGGCACATGTCACACGTCTGGGCGGTCGTACCGGGCGCCGCGCCCTCGCCGTTGCAGGTGTTGCAGACGACCGCCGTGTCGACCTGGATGTCCTTGGTGGTCCCGAAGGCCGCCTCGTCCAGCTCGACCTCGATGCGGATCATCGCGTCCTGGCCGCGCCGGGTGCGCGAGCGCGGGCCGCGCTGCGACGCCGTACCGAAGAACGCGTCCATGATGTCGGAGAAGTTGCCGAAGCCGCCGGCCCCGAAGCCGCCCGCGCCGGCGCCGCCCGCCTGCGAGAGCGGGTCGCCGCCGAGGTCGTAGACCTGCTTCTTCTGCGGGTCCGACAGCACCTCGTAAGCGGCGTTGATCTCCTTGAACCGCTCCTGGGTCTTCGGGTCCGGGTTGACGTCCGGGTGCAGCTCGCGCGCGAGCCGGCGGAACGCCTTCTTGATCTCATCCTGCGACGCGTCGCGGCGCACGCCGAGAACGGCGTAGTAGTCCGTGGCCACTTACGACTCCGCCAGGATCTGTCCGACGTACCGTGCCACTGCGCGTACCGCTCCCATCGTTCCCGGATAGTCCATGCGGGTCGGTCCGACCACGCCGAGCTTGGCAACCGCCTCGCCGCCCGAACCGTAGCCGACCGACACCACGGAGGTGGAGTTGAGTCCCTCGTGGGCGTTCTCGTGCCCGATACGCACCGTCACGCCCGGATCCTTCGCCTCGCCCAGGAGCTTGAGGAGCACGACCTGCTCCTCCAGAGCCTCCAGGACGGGCCGGATCGTGAGGGGAAAGTCATGCCCGAAGCGGGTGAGATTGGCGGTACCGCCGATCATCAGCCGCTCCTCGTTCTCCTCGACCAGCGTCTCCAGAAGAGTGGAGAGCACCGTCGAGACCGTACCGCGGTCCTCGGGATCGAAGGCCTCCGGCAGGTCCTCGACCAGCGTCGGCACGTCCGAGAACCGGCGGCCCGCGACCCGGCTGTTCAGCCGCGCCCGCAGATCGGCGAGGGAGGTCTCGCCGAAGGGCGCCGGGCAGTCGACCATCCGCTGCTCGACCCGGCCGGTGTCCGTGATCAGCACGAGCATCACGCGCGCGGGGGCGAGCGAGAGCAGTTCCACGTGCCGCACGGTGGACCGGGTCAGGGACGGGTACTGCACGATGGCGACCTGCCGGGTGAGCTGCGCGAGCAGCCGGACCGTGCGCGCCACGACGTCGTCGAGGTCGACGGCGCCCTCCAGGAAGTTCTGGATGGCGCGCCGCTCGGGCGCGGTCATCGGCTTCACGCCCGCCAGCTTGTCCACGAACAGCCGATAGCCCTTGTCCGTGGGGATCCGCCCGGCGCTGGTGTGCGGCTGGGCGATGTACCCCTCGTCCTCCAGGGCCGCCATGTCGTTACGGACCGTCGCCGGGGACACGCCGAGGTTGTGCCGCTCGGTCAGGGCCTTCGACCCGACCGGCTCCTCGGTGCCGACGTAGTCCTGGACGATGGCGCGCAGCACCTGAAGCCTGCGTTCACTCAGCATTCGCGCGCACCTCCAGCATGTCGTCCCCTCGGTCCTGGTCGGCCCTGCGGTTCGTCCGCCTGGCACTCTTCGCATGCGAGTGCCAGCGTTCCCGGGCCCAGTGTACGGCTGTCGGGTACACCCGGGGCAAGGTCGGTGCGGTCCCGGCGGCTCGTGCGGCTAGCGTCGCGGTATGACGGTGACTTGGGAAGAGCTGGGGTGGGAACGACTGGCCCCGGGGGTCGGGCGGTGCCGGCTGCCCGGCTGGGACTGCACGGTCGGGCTGGTCCTCGGGGAGGGTACGGCGCTGATGGTGGACGCCGGCTCCAGCCTGGCCGAGGGCGCGCGGCTGCGGACACAGGCCGAGGAACTGGCCGGCGGCCGTGTGACCCATCTCGCGCTGACCCACCCCCACTTCGACCATGTCTTCGGGGCGGCGGCCTTCGCGGGGGCGCAGCTGTACGGGGCGGTGGGCGTCGACGCGGTGCTGGCCCACGAACGCGACGAGCTGCGCATGGACGCCGTGAGAAACGGACTCGCGGTGGCGGACGCGGACGAGGCGGTGGACGCGCTGGTGCCGCCCGGCCATCCGGTCTCCGGCGAGTGGACGCTGGACCTCGGGGGCGGCCGGCAGGTTCTGCTGGCGAACGTGGGTCCGGGGCATACCGCGCATGATCTGGCGGTGCTGGTCCCAGGAGATCCCGAGGTGGTGTTCTGCGGCGACCTGGTCGAGGAGTCCGGCGAGCCCCAGGCGGGCCCGGACGCGGTCCCGTCCCGCTGGCCGGACGCCTTGGACCGGCTTCTCTCCCTGGGCGGCGAGGACGCGCTGTACGTTCCCGGTCACGGAGCGGTGGTGGACGCGGCGTTCGTACGACGGCAGCGCGACGAGCTGGCGGCCCGTTTCGGCGTGTCGTGAGCGCGGCCGTACGGCTTCTCCTATCGTCACTCGAATGCGCCCACCCGTCTCCCGCCACCGCCCTTCCAACGAGGGCCCTTCGGGCCCGCGCCCTCGTTTGTACTCCGCCGACCTGACCCCGCCGTGGAAGAAGCCGAAGCCCGTGCCTGAGGTGCCGGCGGAGCCGGGCCTGGTGGTGGAGGAGCCCGGCACCGGGTTCTGCGGGGCGGTGATCCGCTGCGAGGCGGGCACGGTGACCCTGGAGGACCGCTTCGGCAAGCACCGGGTGTTCCCGCTGGAGCCGCGGGGCTTCCTGCTGGAGGGGCGCGTGGTGACGCTGGTGAGGCCTTCCGGCGGTCCGGTACGGCCCACCCGTACGGCCTCCGGCTCGGTCGCCGTCCCCGGCGCCCGCGCCCGCGTGGCCCGCGCCGGCCGCATCTACGTCGAGGGCCGGCACGACGCCGAGCTGGTCGAGAAGGTGTGGGGCGACGACCTGCGCATCGAGGGCGTGGTCGTGGAGTACCTGGAGGGCGTGGACGACCTGCCGTCGATCGTCGCCTCCTTCGCACCGGGCCCGGACGCCCGCCTGGGTGTTCTGGTGGACCACTTGGTGCCGGGCACGAAGGAGTGGCGGATCGCGGAGTCGGTGACCAGCGAGTACGCGCTGGTGGTCGGCCACCCGTACATCGACATCTGGCAGGCGGTGAAGCCGGCCGCGCTGGGGATCGAGGCGTGGCCCACGATTCCGCGGGGGCAGGACTGGAAGACGGGGGTGTGCCGGGCACTGGGCTGGCCGTCGGAGAACACCGGGGCGGTGTGGCAGGCGATCCTGAAGCGGGTGGGGTCCTACAAGGACCTGGAGCCGGAGCTGCTGGGGCGGGTGGAGGAGCTGATCGACTTCGTCACGGGTAGCGGTGGGGCCTGACGTTGGGGAACGTTCCGAACTCGGTGGTGTCCAGTTCGAGTCCCAGATCCTCCAACGGGACTGGATCACCGAACTTGATGATCTCCTGGCTGCGGTAGTCAGCGTCCTCGCCCTGGCCCGAAGGCTTTGTCAACAGGACGCAGTGCGCCATGACCGGGTCAAGGACGAGGTAGGCGGGAATCTTTCCCGCCGCGTAGATCGAGCGCTTGACCACGTAGTCCTGGTGGACGCTGGACTTGGAGACGACCTCGACGACCATCGTGATCAGCCCGGACGGCAACAGGCGCCCTGAACGCGGCATTGCATCGCGCTCCATTACCACCAAGTCCGGCACCGGCTCGCTGGCCTCGTCAAGGATGTCGACGTCCTGGGTCTGAAGCCGAGCCCACCGCTTGCGCGGGATTTGGTCAAACACGTCTTCCACGATCATGTTGTGGACCAGATCAGGGCTGGCCATCATCACGATTACCCCCCGGAGAAGCTCGACTTTGACGCCCTCGGGAGCCTCGAACTCCTCGAAGAACTTCGTCATCCCACGCTCGTCCACAGCGGTCATCTCCGTGGCCCTCCACATCCGCCGCGTCCTTTTGGCGGCAGCCTACGAACCAGGTTAGGGACCGAACCGGCGCTCCGGGGGGATTCACTCGCCGGAGTGATCAGTCCACCAGGTCCCGCACCACCGCGTCCGCCAGCAACCGCCCCCGCAGCGTCAGCACGGCCCGCCCCTCCTCGTACGGCCCTTCCTGGAGGAGCCCCTCAGCCAGCGCCCGCCGGGACGCCGCAAGCCCCTCCTCCTTCAGCAAGGACAGCGGCGCCCCCTCCCGCAGCCGCAGTTCCAGCAGGATCCGCTCCACGCGCCGGTCCTCCTCGGACAGCAGCTCACGCCCCGCCCCGGGGGAGCGGCCGGAGGCGAGCGCCGCCGCGTACGCCCCCGGATGCTTCACGTTCCACCAGCGCACCCCGGCCACGTGCGAGTGCGCCCCGGGACCCGCGCCCCACCAGTCGGCGCCGCGCCAGTACAGCTCGTTGTGCAGGCACCGGCCCGCCTGAGAGGTGGCCCAGTTGGAGACCTCGTACCAGTCGAAGCCCGCCTTGCTCAGGGTCTCCTCGGCGATCAGGTAGCGGTCCGCGTGCACGTCGTCGTCGGTCATGGGGACCTCGCCCCGGCGGATCCTGCGGGCGAGCTGCGTGCCCTCCTCGACGATCAGCGCGTACGCGCTGATGTGGTCCGGCCCCGCCCCGATCGCCGCGTCCAGCGAGGCCCGCCAGTCGTCGTCGCTCTCGCCGGGGGTGCCGTAGATCAGGTCCAGGTTCACGTGCTCGAAGCCCGCCGCCCGCGCCTCCGCGACACAGGCCTCGGGGCGGCCGGGCGTGTGGGTGCGGTCCAGGATCTTCAGCACATGCTGCCGCGCGCTCTGCATGCCGAAGGAGATCCGGTTGAAGCCGCCCTCCCGGAGGGTGGCGAGGTACGCCGGGTCGACCGACTCCGGGTTCGCCTCGGTCGTGACCTCGGCGTCCGGCGCCAGGCCGAACTCCTCGCGGATGGCGGCCAGCATCCGTACGAGATCGTCGGCGGCCAGCAGTGTCGGCGTACCGCCCCCGACGAAGACCGTACGGACCGCGCGCGGGTCGTCGCCGAGCACCTTCCGGGCGAGCCGGATCTCGTCCGCCAGCGTGTCCGCGTAGTTGTCGCGGGACGCCAGCACACCGCCGGTGCCGCGCAGCTCGGTCGCGGTGTAGGTGTTGAAGTCGCAGTAGCCGCAGCGGGTCGCGCAGTACGGGACGTGCAGGTAGAAGCCGAGCGGGCGGCCTGTGGCCCCGGCCAGCGCGTGCGCGGGCAGCGCGCCGTCGGCGGGGACGGGCTCGCCGTCGGGGAGTGCGGAAGGCATGCCTTCCATTGTCCAGCACGGCCGCCGTTACTCCGCCTGGAGCACCAGCAGGGCGAGGTCGTCCTCGGGCGGGCCCTCACCGAAGTCGTCCACCAGGCGGCGGATCCTTTGCGCGATCGGTTCGGCGCCGAGCCCGGCGCAGCCGGACAGGGCGCGGGCGAGGCCGTCGCCGTCGTCGAACTGGCGGGAGCCGGAGCGCCGCTCGGTCACCCCGTCGGTGACGCACAGCAGGCTGTCGCCGGGCCGCAGGTCGAAGGTCTCGCTGGTGTACGTCTCGTCCTCGACCACGCCGAGCAGGGTCTGCGGGCCGGCGGCGGTGCGCACGGTGCCGTCGGGGCTCAGGACGAGCGGGAGCGGGTGGCCGGCCGAGGCGAGGGTGCAGCGGACCCCGCCGTCGTACGGGGTCAGCTCGCCGTAGAGGAGGGACAGGAAGCGGGTCTGCGGGCCGTCCCCGGTGACCACCGGCCGGCCGCCGGCGGCGACGAGGGCGCGGGCGGCGGCGTCAGCGGCCTCGGTGGCGTCGTCCAGGAGGAGCTGGTTGAGGCGGTCGAGGACGTCGGCGACCCGGTAGCCCTCGCGGGCCAGGAGGCGCAGCCAGGGGCGGGCGAGGCCGATCACGACCGCCGCCTCGGGCCCCTTGCCCTGGACGTCGCCGACGGCGAAGCACCAGCGGCCGTCACCGGCGGGGAACAGGTCGTAGAAGTCGCCGCTGGGGCCGCCCTTGTCGCAGGGCTCGTAGACGAGCGCGCTGCTCACGCCGGGGATCTCGGCGACCGCGCCGGGCAGCAGGCCGCGCTGCAGGACGGCGCTGATGGTGGCCTGGCGGGCGTACTGGCGGGCGGCGCCGATCGCCAGGGCGACGCGGCGGCCGAGGTCCTCCACGAGCCCGGTGACCTCGTCGGGGAAGCGCGCGAGCCCGCACCTGCCGATGACCAGCGTGCCGAGCGGCCGGCCGCCCGCGATCAGCCGGTACGCCAGCGCCGTGCCGTCGGCGCCCTGCGGGCCGAGCGCGTGGCCGGGCCACGGATACGGCTCGGGGCCGGAGCGCAGCGCCTCGCCCGGGCAGGGCGGCTCCTTCTCCAGGGCGCAGCGCAGTTCCTCGATGCGGTTCTCGCTGGCGTGCCAGACCCGGTCGGGACCGCCGGCGGCGCCGCCGCGCACGGTCGCCTCGTCCTCCAGCCACACCGCGCACCAGTCGGCGAGCCGCGGCACGATGAGCTGACCGGTGAGGGCGGTGACCAGGGTCTCGTCCAGCTGTCCGGCGAGCAGGTCGGAGGCCTCGGCGAGGAACGACAGCGCGCCCCGGCCGAGCCAGTCCCGGTCGCCGTCGGCGCGGTGCGGCTGCGGGGCCAGGTCCTCGGCGACCTCCAGGGGGGCGTCCGGGGCGGGGCCGTCCGGGTCCTCGACGCCGCCCGGGGGCAGCCGCGCCCAGACGGTCTTGGCGCCGGCGCGGTAGGTGACGCCCCAGGTCTCGGCGAGCGTGGTGACCAGCCGCAGGCCGCGCCCGGACTCGGGGGTGTCGTACGGCCCCTCGCCGCCGAGCGGGTCGCGCGGGGCGCGGGAGGGATGCCGGTCGCCCACCTCCACCACGAACGCCCCGGTCTCCTCCAGCAGCCATTCGACCACCACGTCCGTACCGGCGTGCACGACGGCGTTGGTGACCAGCTCGCTGACGACGGCCATGGTGTCGTCGACGAGCCGCGCCGGGATCGCGCACACCTCGGACGCGTCGGCCAGCGCGGCCCGCACCAGCGCACGCGCCGACCCGGGCGCGAGAGGGCTTCCGGGCAGCGTGGCGCGCCCGCGCACCTCCCGGGCCCGGGGCTCGCTCTCCCGCTGTGTCGGTATGGCCGCCATGTCCATGCGGCCAGGGTGACAGACAGGGCGCACCTATAAGCGCTGAGTTACCGAAGTGGGCGGAAGACGGCCACTTTCGAACGCCCGTGACTGTCAAAGGGGCGCGGGGCTGTGCCCGGTGTGCGGCCCCGCCGCGTGGCGCGAGCGACCACGGCGGAGCCGCACACCCAACCGGGCCGGCCCTTACTTCTCCCTGGTCCCGGCGTACATCTCCTCGATGAGGTGCTTGTACTCCCGCTCGACCACCGGCCGCTTCAGCTTCAGGCTCGGGGTGATCTCCCCGTGCTCCACGTCGAGGTCCCGCGGCAGCAGCCGGAACTTCTTGATGGTCTGCCACTTCTGCAGTCCGGCGTTGAGCTGCTGCACATAACCGTCGACCATCTCCACGGTCTGCGGCGCGGCCACCACCTCGGCGTACGGCTTGCCCTCCAGCCCGTTCTGCTTCGCCCAGTCCAGGATCGCGATCTCGTCCAGGGCGATGAGGGCGGTGCAGTAGTTCCGGTCGGCGCCGTGCACCAGGATGTTGGAGACGTACGGGCACACCGCCTTGAACTGGCCCTCGACCTCGGCGGGGGCGACGTACTTGCCGCCGGAGGTCTTGATGAGGTCCTTCTTGCGGTCGGTGATGCGCAGATAGCCGTCGGGCGAGAGCTCGCCGATGTCGCCGGTGTGGAACCAGCCGTCGGACTCCAGCACCTCGGCGGTCTTCTCGGGCAGCCCGTGGTAGCCCTCCATGATGCCGGGGCCGCGCAGCAGGATCTCGCCGTCGTCGGCGATGCGCACCTCGGTGCCGGGCAGCGGCTTGCCGACCGTGCCGGTGCGGTAGGCCTCGCCGGGGTTGACGAAGGAGGCGGCGGAGGACTCGGTGAGGCCGTAGCCCTCCAGGATGTGGATGCCGGCGCCGGCGAAGAAGTAGCCGATCTCGGGCGCGAGCGCGGAGGCCCCGGAGACGCAGGCGCGCAGCCGGCCGCCGAAGGCCTCGCGGAGCTTGGCGTAGACGAGGGTGTCGGCGACCTTGTGCTTGGCGGCGAGACCGAAGGGCACCGCGGCGGTGCCGGTGCGCCGGAAGTTGTCCTGGCTGACCTTGGCGTACTCGCGGGCGACCTCGGCGGCCCACTGGAAGATCTTGTACTTGGCCGGGCCGCCCTCGCGGGCCTTGGCGGCGACGCCGTTGTAGACCTTCTCGAAGATGCGCGGCACGGCCGCCATGTACGTCGGCTGCACCACCGGAAGATTCTCGATGATCTTGTCGACGCGGCCGTCGACGGCGGTGACGTGCCCGACCTCGATCTGGCCGGAGGTGAGGACCTTGCCGAAGACGTGCGCGAGCGGCAGCCACAGGTACTGCACGTCGTCCATGGTGACGAGGCCGGTCGCGGCGATCGCCTTCGCCATGTATGCCCAGTTGTCGTGCGGGAGCCTGACGCCCTTGGGGCGGCCGGTGGTGCCGGAGGTGTAGATGAGGGTGGCGAGCTGGTCCTTCTTGATCGCGCCGACCCGCTCCTTGATCAGCGACGGGTGGGTCTCCAGGTAGGCCGCTCCGCGCCGCTCCAGCTCGGCGAGCGTGATCACCCAGTCGCTCGTCTCCACGCCCGTCGCGTCGATGACGACGACCTTGGTCAGCTCGGTCAGCTCGGCGCGCTTCTCGACCGCCTTGGCGACCTGCGCCGCGTCCTCGGCGATCAGCACCCGGCTCTCGGAGTCGGAGAGGATGAAGGCCGACTCGTCGGCGTTGGTCTGGGGATAGACGGTGGTCGTGGCTCCACCGGCGCACAGGATGCCGAGGTCGGCGAGGATCCACTCGACCCGGGTGGAGGAGGCGAGCGCCACCCGCTGCTCGGGCTCCACGCCCAGTTCGATGAGGCCGGCCGCGATCGCGAACACCCGCTCGGCCGCCTGCGCCCAGCTGAGCGACTTCCAGTCGTCGGGGCCCTGGCCGGAGGCGGCCGGTACCGGGTAGCGGTAGGCCTCGGCGTCCGGTGTGGCCGCCACGCGCTCCAGGAAGAGGGCCGCCACGGACGGCGGACGGTTCTCGATCAGGGTCTGTGTGTCGCTCACGACATCCTCCGGGGCCCGCGACGGCGCGGCTGTACTCGGTGCGGCTGGGTTAGCTCACGGTGGGGGCTCGAGCTGTTGTAACACTGTTGTTTAACTCGCGAGTAACTATCGAGCAGGGATCAGAGTAAGCCGCGACCGGCTGCCGCGTAAGGGGCATCGGCCTGTCACTTTCCACGCAGAGCGACGCTACGCGCGCGTAGGGGCCCGCCGCGCTTTCGCACGACGAGCCCCTTTGTGTCCGCGTTTATGGACGTAACCCGTTGTTACCGCTGGTTACTTCTTGCCCTTGGCCGACCCCGCGCTGTCATCGCTGGAGAGGACGGCGATGAAGGCTTCCTGCGGAACCTCCACGGAACCCACCATCTTCATCCGCTTCTTGCCTTCCTTCTGCTTCTCCAGCAGCTTCCGCTTACGGGAGATGTCACCGCCGTAGCACTTGGCGAGGACGTCCTTGCGGATGGCGCGGATGGTCTCGCGGGCGATGACCCGGGAGCCGATGGCGGCCTGGATCGGCACCTCGAAGGCCTGCCGCGGGATGAGCTCGCGCAGCTTGGCGACGAGCCGCACCCCGTACGCGTACGCGGCGTCCTTGTGGGTGATCGCCGAGAAGGCGTCCACCTTGTCGCCGTGCAGCAGGATGTCGACCTTGACCAGGCTGGAGGTCTGCTCGCCGGTGGGCTCGTAGTCGAGGGACGCGTAGCCGCGGGTCTTGGACTTCAGCTGGTCGAAGAAGTCGAAGACGATCTCCGCGAGCGGGAGGGTGTAACGGATCTCGACCCGGTCCTCGGAGAGGTAGTCCATGCCGAGCAGGGTGCCGCGCCGGGTCTGGCACAGCTCCATGATCGAGCCGATGAACTCGGTGGGCGCCAGGATGGTGGCGCGCACGACCGGCTCGTACACCTCGCCGATCTTCCCCTCGGGGAACTCGCTCGGGTTGGTGACGATGTGCTCGCTGCGGTCCTCCATGACCACGCGGTAGACCACGTTGGGCGCGGTGGCGATCAGGTCGAGGCCGAACTCGCGCTCCAGCCGCTCCCGGATCACGTCCAGGTGCAGCAGGCCGAGGAAGCCGACGCGGAAGCCGAAGCCGAGGGCGGCGGAGGTCTCCGGCTCGTAGACCAGCGCGGCGTCGTTGAGCTGCAGCTTGTCGAGGGCCTCGCGCAGCTCGGGGTAGTCGGAGCCGTCGAGCGGATACAGACCCGAGAAGACCATCGGCTTCGGGTCCTTGTAGCCGCCGAGGGCCTCGGTGGCGCCCTTGGCCTGGCTGGTGACGGTGTCACCGACCTTGGACTGGCGCACGTCCTTCACGCCGGTGATCAGGTAGCCCACCTCGCCCACGCCGAGGCCGTCGGCCGGGAGCATCTCGGGCGAGTTGGTCCCGATCTCCAGCAGCTCGTGGGTGGCGCCGGTCGACATCATCCTGATGCGCTCGCGCTTGTTGAGCTGGCCGTCGATGACACGGACGTACGTCACGACACCGCGGTAGGAGTCGTAGACCGAGTCGAAGATCATCGCGCGGGCCGGCGCGTCGGCGACCCCGACCGGCGCCGGGATCTCCTTGACGACCTTGTTGAGCAGCGCGTCGACGCCGAGGCCGGTCTTGGCGGAGACCTTGAGCACGTCCGACGGGTCGCAGCCGACCAGGTTCGCCAGCTCCTCGGCGAACTTCTCCGGCTGCGCGGCCGGCAGGTCGATCTTGTTCAGTACGGGGATGATCGTGAGGTCGTTCTCCATCGCCAGGTAGAGGTTGGCGAGGGTCTGCGCCTCGATGCCCTGGGCGGCGTCGACGAGGAGGATGGTCCCCTCACAGGCGGCGAGCGACCGCGATACCTCGTAGGTGAAGTCGACGTGCCCCGGGGTGTCGATCATGTTGAGGATGTGGGTCGTGCCCTGGTCGGGGCCCTCGGTGGGGGCCCAGGGCAGACGCACCGCCTGGGACTTGATCGTGATGCCGCGCTCGCGCTCGATGTCCATCCGGTCGAGGTACTGAGCACGCATCTGCCGCTGCTCGACCACACCGGTCAGCTGGAGCATCCGGTCGGCGAGCGTGGACTTGCCGTGGTCGATGTGCGCGATGATGCAGAAATTGCGGATCAGCGCCGGGTCGGTACGGCTCGGCTCGGGCACATGGTTAGGGGTCGCGGGCACGCAGGGTCCTGTCTCTTGAGGCGCCTTATGCCTCGGGTCGGATCGATACGTAGTCTCCATGGTCCCACGCGGAGGGACCGGGCACCGTTTTGGGCCGCTCGCAGGGCCACTGGTACTGTAGATGGCTGTGCCTCATGCCCTCTCAGCGCGAGGCGCGTCAGAGAAATTTTGGATCACCGGTACGGGACCCGAGCGGCCCCGCACCAAGAACCTGAAAAGGCTCCTTCGTGGCGAACATCAAGTCCCAGATCAAGCGGATCAAGACCAACGAGAAGGCTCGGCTGCGCAACAAGGCCGTCAAGTCCTCCCTGAAGACCGCGATCCGCAAGGCCCGCGAGGCCGCTGCCGCGGGTGACGTCGAGAAGGCCACCGAGCTGCAGCGCGCTGCCGCGCGTGCGCTCGACAAGGCCGTCTCGAAGGGCGTCATCCACAAGAACCAGGCCGCCAACAAGAAGTCGGCGCTTGCTTCCCAGGTCACGTCCCTCAAGGGCTGAACCTCCTTTTTGATCTGACCGCCGGAAGGACCCAGAGCGGGCCCTCTCTCATCCGCTCCCGGCCGGCACCCCCGGATTCGCACGCGGCCTGCGTTCGCCACGCGGGTGCGAGTCCACCAGCTTGATCCGAAGGCCCCGGCACCCTCCCTTCCCCAGGGCGGGCGGCGGGGCCTTCGGCATGCCCCTCTTACGACCGGAGCCGGGTGATCCGAGCTCGGTGACCGGAGCCGGGTCGCGCACGTCGACGCGTGTGCTGCCGGCCGTGACGCCATGGAGCCGACCGTGGACGCCGCCGGCGTCGGTCATCGCGTCCCGGTCCTGGACGTCACGGGACGGACAGCGGACGGCGGGTGGCTCCCGGCCGCGCGGTGCCTGGCGTCCGGGCCGCCGCCGGCAGTGCCCGGAAGGGTGTGCCTGTCCCTGCGGGAGAGGGCGTCGGGGCGCTTGCGGACGAGCGTGCCGACGACCGCTGCGGGCGGGGCTTGGGCCTCCCCGGGTGGGCGCCGATCCGCCCCGCTTCAGGGCCAGTTCAGGACCAGGTCCGCCCGAGTCCGCGCCGGATCAGCTCCGGCCTCTCGACCGCGCCGCACGGGCGATCGTCACGACCGCCTTCTCCAAGGCGTACTCGGGATCGTCGCCCCCGCCCTTCACCCCGGCGTCGGCCTCGGCAACGGCCCGCATCGCGACCGCGACGCCGTCCGGCGTCCACCCCCGCATCTGCTGCCGCACCCGATCGATCTTCCAAGGCGGCATCCCCAGCTCCCGCGCCAGATCCGCCGGCCGCCCCCCGCGTGCGGAGGACAGCTTGCCGATCGCCCGCACGCCCTGGGCCAGCGCGCTGGTGATCATCACCGGCGCCACGCCCGTCGCCAGCGACCATCTGAGCGCCTCCAGCGCCTCCGCCGTACGCCCCTCCACGGCCCGGTCGGCGACCGTGAAGCTGGAGGCCTCGGCCCGGCCGGTGTAGTACCGCCCGACGACCGCCTCGTCGATCGTCCCCTCCACGTCGGCGACCAGCTGGGAGACCGCCGAGGCCAGCTCCCGCAGATCACTGCCGATGGCGTCGCAGAGTGCCTGGCACGCCTCGGGCGTGGCCGACCGCCCGAAGGAGCGGAACTCGCCCCGCACGAAGGCCAAGCGGTCCGCGGGCTTGGTCATCTTCGGGCAGGCCACCTCCCGAGCTCCCGCCTTGCGCGCGGCGTCCAGCAGCCCCTTGCCCTTGGCCCCGCCCGCGTGCAGCAGCACGAGCGTGATCTCCTCGGCGGGCGACCCGAGATATGCCTTCACGTCCTTGACCGTGTCGGCGGACAGGTCCTGCGCGTTGCGTACGACCACGACTTTCCGCTCGGCGAAGAGCGAAGGACTCGTGAGCTCGGCGAGGGTGCCGGGCTGCAACTGGTCCGGGGTGAGGTCGCGTACGTCCGTGTCGGCGTCGGCGGCCTTGGCGACGGCCACCACCTCCTGCACGGCACGGTCGAGCAGGAGGTCCTCCTGGCCCACGGCGAGCGTCACCGGGGCGAGAGGGTCGTCATTCGCAGTCTTCCTGGCCATCACTGACAGCATCCCACGCGGCACTGACAACGAACCGGCCCCGGCACCCTGACCGGTCCCGGAGCGGACCCCGAGCCCCGTCTCGGGGTCACGGCTCCTCGCGCCAGCCGTCCCACTCCCCGGCGAACTCGTCCAGCTCCGCCGGGTCCAGCCGCCCGTCCTCGTCCCGCAGGACCACCAGCCACTGCGCGTCCTCGGCGTCGTCCTCGCCGGCCAGCGCGTCCCGGACGATCCGGGGCTCCTCGTCCAGCCCGAACCGCTCCCCGAGCACCTCGGCCACCTCCTCGGCGGCATCCCGGTCGGGCAGCACCAGCACGTGTCTCACATCGCTCACGGGCCCATTCTCCGGCACCGTGCGGAAGGCCGGGACGGCGCCGTACGCCCAGGTCAGGCCTCGGGCGCGGCGGGAGTGTCAGGCGTAGGCCCATATCACGGGAATCCGACACCAGCGCCGGAACCGGACCGAACTACGAATCCGGGTTCCTGTTCCGATTCCGCACAGTCGGCACATGGTCCAGCTCGATCCCGAACCGCTCCCGGTACGCCGTCAGCACCTCCTCGTCCGTCTCCAACTCGCGCGTCGAGCGCGTACCGTCGCCGGCCGTCGTCTTCAGTTCCCGCCCGCTGAGCGTGATCCTCCCTTCGTCCTCGGTGACCCGTGAGCAGACCAGTGACCGGGTGAAGTGCGACAGCGGGGAGGTTCTGTGCCACCAGACCCCGGCCGCGAAGTCCCCGAGCACGCGGGGCCGCGTCTCCAGTCGGTACTGCGGGCTGCCGTCCCATACGACGTCCAGGTCTGTGGAACCGGCCGAGCCGCCTCCGCTCACCCCGGCCGCGTCCGGCCCGGCAGCCACCACCCGGAACACGCCGGCCGGGTCCACCTGCTCCTCACGTTCCGCGTAGCTCAGCGGGTAGTGACTGTGCGCGCCGAACCCGACGTCCGCGAGCCACGTCTCCCTCTCCACCGTCCGCACCCGCAGGGCGAGATGGTCGTACGGGATGCCGAGCCGCCCCTCGTCGCCGTACCCGCGTGCCGCGAGCAGCTCGACCTCGTAGCCGAGCGCGGCGAGCAACGTGCCGAAGGCGCCGTTCAGTTCGTAGCAGAAGCCACCACGCCCGCGCCCGACCACCTTGTCCAGCAGCCGCTCCTCCTCCAGCACGATCTCCTCGCCGAGGTGGATCGACAGGTTCTCGAAGGGGACGGTCCGCAGATGGCGCAGCTGCAGCTCGCGCAGCGCCCGGCCGGTGGGCTCCTGCGGGTGCTCGGCCCCGATCCGGCGGAGATAGGCCTCGACCTGGCTTGAGTTCATGGCCCCAGTCTGGCGAACACCCGGTCCTCAGTCTCTCGCCACCCGCACCTCCCCGTCCTTCCCTCCCGTCCCGCCGACCGCCAGCTCCCCGTCCCGGTCGGTGCGCAGCACCAGCGCCCCGCCCTCCCGCAGCGCTGCCACCGTCGCCGGTGCCGGGTGGCCATAGGGGTTGTCGGCGCCGCACGAGATGAGCGCCACCCGGGGAGCCGCGAGCCGCATCAGCTCCGGGTCCTGATAGGCCGAGCCGTGATGGGCCACCTTCAAGACGTCCACACCGGCCAGCTCGGCCGCCGCCGGTGACCGCACCAGCGCCCGCTGGGCCGGTGGTTCGAGGTCGCCCAGCAACAGCAGCCGCAGCCCGCCCGAGCGCACCAGCATCGCGACGCTGGCGTCGTTCGGACCGTCCGGCTCGGGCAGCGGGCCCGGCCAGTACGGGGTCTGGGTGTCCCAGGGCGGCCGGGTGCTCGGTGGTGGCCACAGGACCCGCCAGGACAGCGCTCCGGCACGCCGTTGCTCTCCCGCTACGGCCCGCGTGACCGGGATGTGCCGCGCCGCCGCCTCCCTTCTGACGAACTCGGCCTGGTCGGCGGGCTCCTCATACCCCGTGGTCTCGATCGCGGCCACGGAACGGCCCCGCAGTACACCGGGCAGTCCCGCCACATGGTCGGCGTGGAAGTGGGTCAGAACGAGGAGCGGGATGCGCGTGATGCCCAGCTGCCGCAGACAGTGGTCGACCAGCGCCGGATCGGGGCCGGCGTCCACGACCACCCCGGCTCCCTCGCCCGCCGCCAGTACGGTCGCGTCACCTTGTCCGACATCGCACATCGCGAACCACCAGCCCGGCGGCGGCCAGCCCGTGATCACCCGGGGCAGCGGCGCCGGCCGCACCACCGCGAGCAGGAGCAGCACCCCGAGCAGTCCGCACCACCACGGATGCCGGGTGAGCCACCGTCCGGCCAGGACGACGGCGACGGTGACCACCGCGAGCAGCAGCGCTCCCGGCCAGCTGCCCGGCCAGTCCACTCCCGCGCCGGGCAGCGCCGCCCCCGTCCGGGCCACACCGGCGATCCACTCGGCGGGCCAACTCGCGCACCAGGCCAGCGCCTTGGCCAGCGCCATCGCCAACGGCGCCGTCATGAGCGCCGTGAACCCCAGCACGGTGGCCGGTGCCACCGCCACCTCGGCGAGCAGGTTGCACGGCACCGCCACCAGGCTCACCCGCGCCGACAGCACCGCCGTGACCGGGGCGCACACCGCCTGTGCCGCTGCTGCCGCCGCCAGCGCCTCCGCGAGCCTCGGCGGCACCCGGCGCCGCCGCAGCGCCTCGCTCCAGCCCGGTGCCAGGACGAGCAGCGCGCCGGTGGCCAGCACGGAGAGCAGGAAGCCGTAACTGCGGGCCAGCCACGGGTCGTAGAGCACCAACAGCAGAGCGGCCGTGGCCAGTGCCGGGATCAGGGATCTGCGGCGCCCGGTGGCCAGGGCGAGCAGCGCGACCGCACCACAGGCGGCGGCCCGCAGCACGCTGGGGTCGGGCCGGCACACGACCACGAATCCCAGCGTCAGCACTCCGGCGAGCAGCGCGGTCGCCCGCAGCGAGAGCCCGAGGCGCGGGGCGAGACCACGGCGTTCGACCAGCCGGGCCAGTCCGGGCGGCCCGATGAGCAGCGCCAGCAGGACGGTGAGGTTGCTGCCGGACACGGCGAGCGTGTGCGCCAGGTCCGTCTCCTTGAACGCCTCGTCCAGCTCGGGCGTGATCCGTGAAGTGTCCCCGACGACCAGCCCGGGAAGGAGCGCCCGCGCGTCCCCCGGCAGACCGTCGGTCGCCTCCCGCAACCCGGCCCTGAGCCGTCCCGCGAACCGTTGCGGCCCACTGGGCCCCGCCACGATCCGCGGCCCCGGCCTCCCACGCACCCGCAGCACGGCCGCGGTCCGCTCCCCACCCGTCAGCGCGGGCACCAGCCGCCCGCCGACCCGCAGCCGCGTGGACGGCAACAACCCGAGCCAGGCATCACGAGCACCCTGCCTGCCCCGCGCACCCTGCCTGTCCTGCGCACCCTGCCTGTCCTGCGCACCCTGCCTGTCCTGCGCGCCCCACGCACCCTGCTCACCGTCAGCCGTCCCTCCCGGCGCGGGAACATCCGCGTCGACGACCAACAGCACCGGAGTCCGCGTCCGCACACTCGTCCCGTCGCTCTGTTCGACGCGCCGCACCTGCGCCCGGGCCAGTACCGCCTGCGGCGCGGCGTGATCGCCGCGCACCCGCGGCCGGCTCAACCAGGGGTCGCCGCTCACCTCGACCTCGGCGGTCACGATCGCGTACCGCCGGGCCAGCTCGGGTACCGGCCCGCGCCGCAGGTCCGCCCCATGCAGCCCGGCCGAGGCGGCCGCCGCGGCGACGCACAGCAGCACGGCGGCGATCGAAGCGCGGGCCCACGCGAACCGCCCGAGCGGCCGCCCGGCCTGCTCTCTCCGCGTAACCTGCCCGGCCGGTACGGACTGTGCGGGCCGTGGAGTCCTCCGCGTCGCCAGCAGGGCGAGCCCGCCCACCAGGCAGACGATCGCGATCCCGGCCGTCCAGCCCGCCGGGGTGTCCAGCGTCAGGGCCGCCGTGCCCCAGGCCGCGAGCGCGGGCGGCACCAGACGCAGGTCCATGGGCCCCGCCCGGTCGCCGCGAGCGGCGGTCCCGTCTTCCCTGGTGTCACGGACTGCGGCGTCTCCGACCTCCGGGTGTCCTGACCTCCCGCCTCCCCGCCGGGCCTGCGCGAGTACGCCGGAACTCCCGCGCACCGGCGGCCCGTCGATGATCGCGCGGCTCATGGCCGTACCAGGTTCCGCAGATCACTGAAGCGGCGGTCGCCGATGCCGTTGACCTCGCGCAGTTCGTCCACCGAGCGGAAACCGCCGTGCTGGGTGCGGTAGTCGATGATGTGCTGAGCGAGGACCGGGCCGACCCCGGGCAGCGCGTCGAGCTGGTCCGCCGTGGCCGTGTTGAGGGAGACGGGCGCCGCGGTGCCCGTGCCGGCCGGTCCGGAGGCGGGCCCGGTCGACGGGCCGGGAGGAGGTACCGCCCCGGCGGGAGCGCCGACGACGACCTGTTCGCCGTCGACCAGGAAGCGGGCGCGGTTGAGCCCTTCGATGCTCACGCCGGGACGGACACCGCCCGCCGCCCGCAGCGCGTCGGCCACCCGGGAGCCTGCCCGCAACCGCTGGATGCCCGGGTGGCGGACCTTGCCGCTGACGTCCACGACGATCTGCCCACCCGGAGTCGCCGAGGCGCCCGCACCCGCACCGGCGGCCTCAGCGTCGTCCTCCTTCTTGGTGTAGTGCGTGTCCGACTTGGCGTAGGGCGCCTGCGCGCGCACCACTTGAGGCGCGCTCACGGACTCGGTCCGCCCGGCCCAGAAGTGCTGCGCGGCGAACACAGCGGCGGCCACGAGCACCACGGCGAGCGCCACGACTCCCCGCCGCTCCACCCCGCACCGCGCCTGCAGCCACACCGGCATCCGCTCCCGCAACGCCGGCCCGAACCGCTCCCACCAGCTGGGGCCTACGGGGTCGGCCAGCCCTAACCGGCTCACATCCCCCGCTGGTTCCGGGTCGTCGGTCGTGCTCGGTACCGAAGCCGGCGTCGGCGCCGGCCCGTCGGCCGGCACGGCGTGCGGTGGCTCGGTCGGCGCAGGCACGACCGTGGCCGACATCGTCCTCGCCGGGCCCAGCCCGGGCGCCCGGCCCGTGACAGACGCCGTGGCCGATGCCGTGGCCACCTGCGTGTCCGCCCCGGTCGGCGACTCGGTCGCGGCCCCTGACGCCATCGTGGTCGCCGGGCCGGCGGGCCCCTCCCCGTCCGGCGGTCCGTTCCCCGACTCCCGCCATCGCACGGCTCGTTCACCGAAGAGGAGTTCAGCTCGGCGGCGCAGTTCCTCGGCCGGCGCCGGCGGCCGCCGGCGGGCACGGCCGCGGTCGATGCCACGGCGGTGGCGGATACGGCCGTCGGAGGTGGGGCCCCGGCCTGGGCCGCTGGTCGGAGTCGCTGTGCGTGAGCGTGATCGAAGAGCCATGCGACGAGGATGGGACATCACGCCGATTCGCGATGATCTTGGTCAATTCCCGCGGATGACTGCCCCGTTGTGGATAACTCCGCCACCCGTACGAGTGACTGGCTCAGCGGGGTGAGATCACCGCTCCGAGCAGCCCGGGACCGGTGTGTGCCCCGATCACCGCCCCGATCTCGCTGACATGGAGGTCGGCCAGGCCCGGCAGCCGTTCGCGCAGCCGGTCGGCGAGCGCGGCGGCACGGTCGGGGGCGGCGAGGTGATGGACGGCGATGTCGACCTCTGCATCGCCCGCACGCTCGGCGGCGATCTCCTCCAGACGCGCGATGGCTTTGGACGCCGTACGTACCTTCTCGAGCAGTTCGATGCGGCCGCCGTCCAGCTGGAGCAGGGGTTTGACGGCGAGTGCGGAACCGAGCAGCGCCTGTGCGGCTCCGATGCGGCCGCCACGGCGCAGATAGTCGAGGGTGTCGACGTAGAAGTAGGCGGACGTGCCCGCGGCGCGCTTCTCGGCGGCCGTGACGGCCTCGTCCATCGTGCCGCCGGCTCCGGCCGCCTCGGCCGCGGCGAGCGCGCAGAAGCCGAGGGCCATCGCGACCATCCCGGTGTCCACCACCCGGACCGGCACCGGCGCCTCGCGGGCCGCGAGGACGGCCGCGTCGTAGGTCCCGGACAGCTCGGCGGACAGATGCAGCGAGACGATGCCGCTCGCTCCGGACTCGGCGATCCTGCAGTAGGTTTCCGCGAACGTCTCGGGGCTCGGGCGCGAGGTGGTGACGGGACGCCGCTTCTGCAGCGCCTGGGCCAGGGAGCGGGTCGAGATCTCGGTGCCCTCTTCGAGCGCCTGGTCGCCGAGGACCACGGTCAGGGGCACCGAGGTGATGCCGTGACGCTCCATCGTCCGCGGCGGCAGGTAGGCCGTTGAATCGGTGACGATCGCGACATGGCGGGACATGAGCTGGAGGTTACCTGCCGTAGTGCTCGTGCGGCAGCCCGGCCCCCGAGGTGGGGCGGGAGGGGCCGGGTCAGGTGGTGCTCTCGGGGCGCGGCTTCTTCTGCCAGGGGTGGGTGAGGCGCGGCGACGGCGGGGTGATCGCCTGGCGCGCCTGCTCCTCGGCGGATGTCCGCGAGCGGGTGTGCTGGGCCGCCGGGCCGTCGGATGTGGACGCGGCGGATGCCTCGGGCTGCGGTCGCTGCGCCGGTCCGGGACGGGCCGGGGTCCAGTGGCGCAGGGCGTCGGCCTCGATGTCTATCTGGTCGCCGAGCGCGCCCAGATCGTCGTCTACGAAGCGGCGCGCCCGGTCGCGGACCGCCCAGCGCAGTGAGTCCGCGGACTTGGTGATGCGTTCGGCGCGGCTGCGCAGCTCGGGCAGCCGTGCGCCGAGCTCGGCCCGGTCCGGCTCCGACTCCAGCCGCCTGAGGTCGGCGTCCAGCTCGTGCCCGTGCGCGCTGAGCCGTTCGAAGAGGCCGAGGGACTCCTTCAGCGACTCGTCCTCGGCCGCGCCCGCGCGCAGGGCGTCCTGGGTGGCACGCATGGAGGTGCGCAACGCGAGTCTCAGCTGCGCGATCTCGGCGGCCGGGCCGATCTGGACGAACGACTTGGCGCGCAGCGTGTGGTCCTCGACGGTGCGGCGGGCCTGCTCGATGGTCCGGTCCACCCCGCGCTTGGCGGCGCCGACCGCCTTGACCGTGGCATACGCGCCCAGGCCGATGAAGAGCACGAAAAGCAGGGCGAACACGGCGATCACTGCTTCCACGACGCTCCTCCTCCGGCAGGTGCGGCACACGCCGCTGCGCTTTCCACGATAAACGCAGCGGGCAGGCCCGGAGTTCCAGAAAAACCCCGAACCTGCCCGTAGGGGACTACCCCGAGACTGCCCGCTCCGGTGGGCTGACGGTCACGCCGGAACGATGTTCACCAGCTTCGGCGCCCGGACGATCACTTTGCGGATGCCCGCGCCGTCCAGCGCCGCGACGACCTTCTCGTCGGCCAGCGCCACCTTCTCCAGCTCCTCCTCGGAGATGGCCGGCGGCACCTCCAGACGGGCCTTGACCTTGCCCTTGATCTGCACGACGCAGGTCACGGTCTCGTCCACGACGTACTCCGGGTCGGCGACCGGGAAGTCCTGGTGGACGACCGAGTCGGTGCGGCCCAGCTTGCGCCACAGCTCCTCGGCGATGTGCGGGGCCAGCGGGGCGACCATCAGCACCAGCGGCTCGGCCACCGAACGCGGCACCGCGGTGCCGGCCTTGGTCAGGTGGTTGTTCAGCTCGGTGACCTTGGCGATGGCGGTGTTGAAGCGCAGGCCCTCCAGGTCCTGGCGGACACCGTCGATCGCCTTGTGCAGGGCGCGCAGCGTCTCCTCGTCGGGCTCGGCGTCGGTGACGGTGACCTCACCCGTCGCCTCGTCGACGATGTTGCGCCACAGGCGCTGCAGCAGCCGGAACTGGCCGACCACCGCGCGCGTGTCCCACGGCCGGGAGACGTCCAGCGGGCCCATGGCCATCTCGTACAGGCGCAGGGTGTCGGCGCCGTACTCGGCGCAGATCTCGTCCGGGGTCACCGCGTTCTTCAGGGACTTGCCCATCTTGCCCAGCAGGCGGGTGACCTTCTCGCCCTGGTAGTAGTACGCGCCGTCCAGTTCCTCGACCTCGGCGGCCGGCACCGCGATCCCACGGCTGTCGCGGTAGACGTAGGCCTGGATCATGCCCTGGTTGAACAGCTTGTGGAACGGCTCGGCCGACGACACGTGACCCAGGTCGTACAGGACCTTGGACCAGAAGCGCGCGTACAGCAGGTGCAGCACGGCGTGCTCGGCGCCGCCGACGTACAGGTCGACACCGCCGTGCGGCCTGCCCTCGCGCGGGCCCATCCAGTACTGCTCGATCTCGGGGTCGACCAGCTGCCGATCGTTGTGCGGGTCCAGGTAGCGGAACTCGTACCAGCAGGAACCCGCCCAGTTGGGCATGGTGTTGGTCTCGCGGCGGTACTTCTTCGGCCCGTCGCCCAGGTCCAGGGTGACGTTGACCCACTCCTCGTTGCGCGACAGCGGGGTCTCGGGCTGGGTGTTCGCGTCGTCCGGGTCGAAGGTGCGCGGGCTGTAGTCCTCGACCTCGGGCAGCTCCAGCGGCAGCATCGACTCGGGCAGCGCGTGGGCGACGCCGTCCTCGTCGTAGACGATCGGGAAGGGCTCGCCCCAGTAGCGCTGGCGGCTGAACAGCCAGTCGCGCAGGCGGAAGTTGACGGTGCCCTCGCCGATGCCCTTGTCCTGCAGCCATCCGGTGATGCGGGCCTTGGCCTCGACGACACCCAGGCCGTCCAGGGAGACCTCGTCGCTCGCGGAGTTGACCAGCTTCGCGTCGTACGAGACGAAGGCGTCGTCCCAGGCCGCGGTGTCGGTGCCGCGGCCGTCGGTCGGCTCGACCACGCAGCGGATCGGCAGCTCGAAGGCGCGCGCGAAGGCGAAGTCACGGGTGTCGTGCGCCGGGACGGCCATGATCGCGCCGGTGCCGTAGCCCATCAGGACGTAGTCGGCGATGAAGACGGGGATCCGCTCGCCGTTGACGGGGTTGGTCGCGAACGCGCCGGTGAAGACGCCGGTCTTGTCCTTGGCCTCGGCCTGGCGCTCGACGTCGGACTTCGAGGCGGCCTGCGCGCGGTAGGCGGCGACGGCCTCGGCCGGGGTGGCGTGTCCGCCGGTCCACACCTCGTGCGTGCCCTCGGGCCAGGCCTCGGGAGTGAACTTCTCGACCAGCGGGTGCTCGGGCGCCAGCACCATGTAGGTCGCGCCGAACAGGGTGTCCTGGCGGGTGGTGAAGATCGTGATGTGCTCGCCGTCGATCGGGAAGTCGACGCGGGCGCCCTCGCTGCGGCCGATCCAGTTGCGCTGCTGCAGCTTGATGGCCTCGGGCCAGTCCAGCGCCTCCAGGTCCTCCAGCAGCCGGTCGGCGTAGGCGGTGATGCGCATGTTCCACTGGCGCAGCTTGGCCTTGAAGACCGGGTAGTTGCCGCGCTCGGAGCGGCCCTCGGCGGTGACCTCCTCGTTGGCCAGCACGGTGCCCAGGCCCGGGCACCAGTTGACCGGCGCGTCGGAGGCGTAGGCCAGGCGGTACTCGCCCAGGACGTCGGCGCGCTCGCGGACGTTCAGCTCGCTCCACGCGCGCGTGGTGCCCGGAACGGCACGCTCACCGGACTCGAGCTGCGCGATCAGCTCGGAGATCGGGCGGGCCTTCTTCGCCTCGTCGTCGTACCAGGAGTTGAAGATCTGCAGGAAGATCCACTGGGTCCACTTGTAGTAGTCCGCGTCGATCGTGGCGAAGGACCGGCGCTTGTCGTGGCCCAGGCCCAGCCGGCGCAGCTGGACCTTCATGTTCTCGATGTTGGACTCGGTGGACACGCGCGGGTGCGTGCCGGTCTGCACGGCGTACTGCTCGGCGGGCAGGCCGAAGGCGTCGAAGCCCAGGGTGTGCAGGACGTTGTGACCGGTCATGCGCTGGAACCGGGCGAAGACGTCGGTGGCGATGTAGCCCAGCGGGTGGCCGACGTGCAGGCCCGCACCCGAGGGGTACGGGAACATGTCCATGATGAACTTCTTGGGCTTGGCGGCCAGCCCGGGGTCGCCCGCCAGGTCGCCCTTGGGGTTCGGCGCCGCGTACGTGCCGTCGGCGTCCCAGAAGTCCTGCCAGCGTGCCTCGATCTCGGCTGCCATGGCGGCCGTGTAGCGGTGCGGCGCGGCCTCCGCCGACGTGGCGGCGGCAGCGGGGTTCGTCTCGCTCATGATCCTCAAAGCTCCATCGATCGTCTCTGCCTGCGGAAATGAAAAAACCCCTCGCACAGGAGGGGACGCCGCGCCGATGCCGACCTCACGGTTCGACCCGGGGTCGGTACTGATCAGCGCGGCCCGCTAAGCAGAAGGCGTACGGCACGCATGGCGCTAGGGTACCGCAGGCCTCGAGCGAGCGGCGACGGCCTTGAGCAAGCCGCGATCCGCTTCCGTATCCCTAGTGGACATGCCACGACCACGAGGGGAGCTGAACCAAGGTCAACGATTACTTCGCGTACCGTCCGCTAAGGGACATCGCCACAGTCGCCTGGTCCGTTGATAACAACGCAATAACTCAAACCCCCGTACTGATCGGTATGGCGCCACTTAGAGTTCGGCAGCGGGACCGCCTTCCCGAAACTGCTCGGAGTTGCCCCCATGAACCCTCGTCGTAGTACCAGCTCCCTCCCCAAACCGGGCCGCTCGGCCTATGGGGTGGCATCGGCTGTCGTCCTGCTGCTCATACCCGTGGTCGTGCTGGCCGGAGGCAACCAGTTCCGCGACTTCCTGAATTTCGGCGCGGGTGTGTTGTCCCTGGTCTCGCTCAGCTGCTCGGTGATCTGGGGCCTGTTCGCGCAGGACCGGATCTTCCTGAACATCCGGCAGCGGATCGTCGGCCAGGCCGTGCACCGCACGCTCGGGGTCGCCTCGATCGCATTCCTTCTGCTGCACATCACCACGAAGGTCGCACTCGGCCACACGAAGGCGATCGCCGCCATCATTCCGTTCTCACTCGGCGTCACGGGAATCGGCGGCCTGATCGGACTCGGTTCGCTGGCGGGCCTGCTGATGATCTTCGTGGGCGTCACCGGCGCCCTGCGCAGCAATTTCGCCACCCCGGCCCCGGTCGCCGCCCGCTGGCGCGCCATGCACATGCTCGCCTACCCGGCCTGGTGCGCCGCGCTGATCCACGGCCTGTACGCGGGTCGCGCGGCCAAGCCGTTCTTCGTGATCTCCTACGGCCTGTCACTGCTGGGCGTGATGGCCGCCCTCGCGCTGCGCGCCGCCCCGCGCCCGGTCAAGCGCCGGGTCGCCGACCGGCTGGTGGCGCTGTTCGGCAGCTCGGAGCGGCCGGGACTGGAAGAGCTGGACGCGAGCCGTTCCCGGGCGGCCGAGCCGGCTCCGGCGGGCTTCGAGGGCCGGCGCGAGCCAAGGGGTGCCGCCGCCCCGTCCGCGCCGCTGTACCAGTCCCCCGCCGGCCCCGCGGCGGAACCCGCGTCGGGCTTCGCGGCCGCTTACCGGGCCGTCTCCACACCGGGCCGCTCCCGGCAGGCGTACCCGGCCGGCCAGACCGCCCGCATGGACATGCCGCTGGACATGCAGGCCACGGAGGCCATGCCGCGCGTGGACGGCGGTTCCAGCACCTCGGGCAGCTGGCCGATCCCGTCCCCGCCGCCGGTCGGCGAGGCCCCGCCGTCCGTGTACGACCCGTTCCAGGACACCGGGCAGACCGTTCCGGTCTACGGCAATCCGGGCACCGCCGGGTACGGCGGAAGTGACATGTACGACACCGGTGAGACAAACGGCCTCTATGGCACGTACAACGCCGGTGACACGTACAACAGCGGTCCCGCTACCGAAACGCTGCCCGGCGCGTCCTACGACACTCCGGGTTCGGGCGAACCTTGGAACACGCCGTCCGGAGGCTTTAAGTGAACGAGGCCCTGCCCGACGTCCCAGAAGTCCGCGTGGTCGGTCTTCCGCAGCTCACGTCGGGCTTCGACCTTGTGGAACGGCTCGACCTGCCCATGCACCTGAAGGTGCACGGGCCGCTCGACCCGCTCGGCGGCGAGCAGCTCGCGCAGCTCGCCGAACGCATCAACCTCAGGGGCCGCGGCGGCGCGGGCTTCCCCTTCCACAAGAAGCTGCGCTCGGTCGCCGAGTCTGCGATCAAGCGCGGGGTGCGGCCGGTCGTCGTGGTCAACGGCAGCGAGGACGAGCCGGCCTGCCGCAAGGACACGGTGCTGATCAACCGTGCCCCGCATCTGATCCTGGACGGCGCGCTGCTGTGCGCGGAGGCGCTCGGCGCGCGGACGCTCGTGATCGGTGTCACACGCGAGTCCACGCAGCGCTCCATGGAGGCAGCGCTCGCCGAACGCGGTCTGAGCAACAGCCGTAGATCTGCGCTACGCGCGTGGGTGCAGCGCAACCCGGTGCGGATGGTCACCGGCGCCGCCGCCTCGCTGATCCGCTCGATCGACGGCGGCCCGGCGATCCCGCCCGGCCGCAAGATCAGTGCCTCGCAGACCGGCGTCGGCGGCGCGCCCACGCTGCTGTCCAACGCGGAGACGTTCGCGCAGCTGGCCATCGCCGCCCGCATCGGCCCCGAGCGCTACGGCAACACCGGTCTGTACGACGAGCCGGGCACCGTCATGCTCACCGTGTCCGGCGCGGTCGCCCGCCCGATGGTGATCGAGGTCCCCACGGGCGTGCCGCTGCGCTACGTGCTGCAGCTGGCGGGTGCCCCGCCGGTGCCGCAGGGCGTGCTGACCGGTGGCTACCACGGCAAGTGGATCGACGCGGCGACCGTCAACGAGGCGATCGTCTCCCGCAACTCGCTGGACGCGGTGGGCGGTTCGCTGGGCGCGGGCGCGATCCTTCCCATCAGCCAGGAGACCTGCCCGCTGGGCGAGTCGCTGCGGGTGGCGCAGTGGCTGGCCGAGGAGAGCGCGGGCCAGTGCGGGCCCTGCTACCTCGGACTGCCGGCCGCCGCGCGCGGCATGGAGGACATCCTCAACGGCGGCGGTCCGGCCGCCCTGGAGGCGCTGAAGCAGGTCGCGAAGAACGTCAAGCGCCGCGGCGCGTGTTCGCATCCGGACGGCTCCGCGATGTTCCTGGAGTCGACCATCAAGGCGTTCACCGACGACCTGGCCGCGCATGTCCTCGGAAACGGCTGCGGACGGCGTGTGGAGGGCGTTCTGCCGCTCTTCGAGGGAGGCAGGGCCCCCACGGGCATCCTGGGCGGCGGAGAGCCCGAGGAGACCGGCGCGAGCCGTCAGAAGATCTACGTCGACTGGACGCTGTGCCGGGGCCACGGACTGTGCGCCGACATCCTCCCGGAGGTGTTCGAACTCGGCGCCGACGGTTTCCCGACCGTCGCCCAGGCGCAGGTGCCGCGGTACGCGGAGGCGAAGGCGCTGCGCGCGGTGCGCCGCTGCCCGGCGCTCGCCCTGCGCATCGAGGAGGACACGCGCGGGCAGGCGCCGTCGCGCAACCTTCCGGTCGTCTCCCAGGGCCGCGGCCGGCGCGCTCTCGGCCGCTGAGCACACGAAGGGGCGTCACCCGGTCCGGGTGACGCCCCTTCGTTCGACTGCGACTCTCCGGACGCAACACGCCGAAAGCGAACCATCCGTCGGGATGATCCGCTTTCGACTTCTGTGGAGCTAAGGAGAATTGAACTCCTGACCTCCTGCATGCCATGCAGGCGCTCTACCAACTGAGCTATAGCCCCTTGTTTTGTTGTTTCGCCCGACTCCCCCGGCGACGACGTAAACATTACAGGTCCGGGGACGCAGCGCCAAATCGGTTTCAGCTTCGCACCGATACGGTCACTAATGTCTTATTTTGTTCGCCGCACCACCGGCGGCTACGCCCGCGCTGTTCCCGGTGTTCCCGCTCGTGAGGGCGCCGCAGCCCGCCTGCGAGGCGGGGACGCGACGCCATGGTTGCGGCACGCGCGCGGTGCGGCCGTCCCGCCGTACGACCCATGGCGGTTCCGGACGGACACGGTGTTCGCTGCGGGCCGGGCCGGTCACGCGAGGACACGGCCGATCAGGCCCTGGGCGGCGTTCTGGCGCGCGTTCTGCCCACGCCCGACCCGGGGATCCTCTGAGCCGCCTCGGCGGCCGTCGTGACCGCTCTGGGTCTCGCGGCCGCCGCGGCGGCGGAGTTGCGCGGGCGGCGGGATCGGGCGGTGTGTGCCTGCGCGGTCACCGTCCTGGTGGGTACCGCACGGAACCGGGCGGCCCGAACTGCACCAGAGATGCCTGGAATTGGCGCTTTCGGCCTCTATGCGGCAGCCGGGGCGCTCTTCCTCGTGCCGGTCCCGACCTCGTCGCCGGAACGCGACCGCGGTGCGCCGGGTATCAGGCGGTCACGAACGAGTAGAACCGCTTGAGTGTGCAGTGCTCTTCCAGAAGGCGGCCGTAGATCGGCTCGCCCTCCAATTCCCGGTACGTCTCGATCGGGTCGCCTTTTATGATCAGCGCCCGCGCGCATTCCTCGCACCAGTACTGGTAGTCGGGATTGATCGGCTCCATGTCACGGACGATCGGCGTACCGCTCCCACACCAGTCGCACTTTCGCCTGTGTGCACCCATCGATCAGCTCCAGCAGTGGCCGCAGGCCGTGCACACGTAGGAGATTCCGCCGTTGTCGCCGAGGACCTGGGCAACATGCGCGGAACCACAGGAAGGGCAGCTCAGCCGGGTGGTCGTGTCCCGTATCAACGCCGCACCGAGGAGGTGGCCGCCCTCCTCAAGGATGCTCGCAGGCATCGCTACTCCCTCCCGTCGGGCCGCGCCCCCTTCCGGCCGTTTGATTCTGCCACGGCCGGAGCAATACGGTCAGCGACGCCTCAGTACCAGTCCGGACACGGCGCCCGCCGCAGCCGCTGAGGCCAGCGCCCAGGCACACACCGAGAACGCCTCCGCAGAGGTATACGAGCGCAGAACACCGATTGACTCAAGCCGGTTCAGGAACAGTGTGCCGAAAGACGCCACCCCGATCAGCTGGCCGAGCTGGGTGACCGTCGCCAGCAGACCGCTGGCGTCCGCCGCGTCCTCGGGCCGCACGGTGGCGAGCGCGCCGGTGAGCGTCGGGCTGAAGGCGAGCGCCAGCCCGGCGCCCAGGCCGGTGTACCCGGCGTACAGGACCGCTCCCCCGTCGCCGCCCCCGTGGAAGGCGAGCCCCACGACGGCCACGGACACCGCGGTCAGCGCGAACCCGGCCGGGGTCAGCGCCCGCTGCAGACCGGCGGGCCACCTCCGCCAGGTCAGGCTGACGGCACCGAAGACGCCGGCGGTCGGGGCGAAGCTCAGGCCGGCCCGCAGCGCGCTGTAGCCGAGGCCGCCCTGGATGTGCAGGGTCAGCGCGAAGAGGAAGCCCGCGTTGACCGACATCACGGCGAGGATGCGGAAGACGGCCAGGCCGATGCCGGGGTGGCGCAGCACCCGGGGCGCGATCAGCGGGGCGCCGCCGCGCCGGGCCAGCCGGGTCTCGTACCCGCAGAACAGCGCGAACAGCACGACGGCGCCGGCCAGTGACAGCCAGGACCACAGCGGCCAGTCCTCCTCCTGCCCGAGCACCAGCGGCACCGTCAGCAGCGACACGGCCGCGCCCAGCAGCACCAGTCCGGGCAGGTCGAGCGCACGGCCCCGCTCCCTCCCGCGCGCGCCGCCCAGCGGCAGCACCCGGCGGCCGAGTACGAGCAGCACGGCGCCCACCGGCACGTTGACGAGGAACACCGGCCGCCAGCCGGTGCCGAACAGATCGGCGCTGACCAGCACGCCGCCCGCGATCTGTCCGGCCGCCGCGCCGACGGCGAGGACCGCGGAGTAGGCGCCGAGCGCCCGGGCCCGGGCCTCGCCGGTGAAGGTCCGCTGGATCAAGCTGAGCACCTGCGGGATGGCCAGCGCCGAACCGGCGCCCTGTACCAGCCGGAAGACGATCAGCTCGGTCGCCCCCTGCGCCAGACCGCAGGCGAGCGAGGCCGCGGTGAACAGGGCGACGCCGGCGAGGTGGACCCGGCCGTGGCCGAGCCGGTCGCCGAGCCGGGCGCCGGTGATCAGCAGCACGGAGTAGGAGATGGCGTAGCCGGCGACGACCAGTTGCAGGTCGGCGCCCGAGGCACGGAGTTCGGCACCGATGGTGGGGGCGGCGACGTTCACGATGAAGACGTCGAGGGCCGCCATGAACAGGGCGGTGAGCAGGACCGCGAGCAGCAGCCGAGGCCGGTTGTCAGTGCGGGGTGCTTCACTGTCGGTGACGGGTGATGCGGGACCGTCGGCGATCGAGGGGTCACTGTCAGTGGCGGGTGCTTCACTGATCGCAGGGTTCGGAACGGGCCCGTTGCCCGGCCCGGTTCGGGATGTCGTCGTCATGGCACCGAGCCTGACGACGGTCCGGTACGGGTGCCGAGAGCCCGGCGATGCTGGTACTGCCAGCACCTGGCAGGGCCGGGCCCGGGTGCCGACGATGAGGACGGGGATGACGGGGGATCGCAGGGCATGACGGGGATGGCGGGCAATGACGGGGGACGCACGATGGCGACGGACACGAGCAACGTGACCAGCACGACCAACACCACCAAAACCAACACGACGAGCACCGCAGCGGCGCGGACGGCGAACAGGGCGCGGACGGCGAAGCCGACCCGGCCGGCGAGCACTCAGCGCCGCAGGCCTGAGCTGGCCGCCTTCCTGCGCAGCAGGCGGGCGCGGGTGACACCGGCCGACGTGGGCATGCCGCCGGGCCTGCGGCGGCGCACACCCGGGCTGCGCCGGGAGGAGGTCGCCCAGCTCTCCGGCGTGGGGGTGACCTGGTACACGTGGGTGGGGCAGGTCTGTGGGATGTAGCCGAGTTGCTCCGGCGTACGGAGATGTCGAGCATCAACAGCGCCGCCCTGGAGTCGATCGAGCAGGGCATTGATCAACTGGCCCGCGCCTACCCATACGCCGACGCCGATTACCCGCACGAGCGCACCCGGAACGGCCTGCAATACGTCACCAAGCAGCTCGAAGGCCGGATGACCCTCCGCCAGCACCGCGAACTTCTCGTCGATACCGGATGGTTGTTCCTGCTGAACGCGTGCGTCCAGTACGACCGCGGGCAGCGCGAGGCCGCCAACCTCAGCAAGGCCGCCGCTCTGCGAGTCGGCGAGGAAACCGGGCATGGCGAGATCATGGCTTGGGCGTGGGAAATCGAGGCTTGGTTCGCACTCACCCAGAGTCGTTGGCAAGACATGCTCGACGCCGTTGAAGCCGGGCACGCCGCCGACCAGACACATTCCGTCGGTGTGCAGCTGTACGCGCACAAGGCGCGCGCAGCCGCCCGCATGGGAGACGCCCGCCTGGTCCGTGACTCCCTGGACGCTGGCCGCGCACGCCTCGACCGGCTACCCCGACCGGACCATCCCGAACACCACATCATCATCGACCCCGACAAGTGGGACTTCTACGAGATGGACGCCTACCGTCTCCTCGGCGACGACGACGCGCCGCCGCCCACGCCCGCTCCGTCATCCGAATCAGCACCGGCCCGGACGGTACGAAGATCTCCCCCATGCGCGCGGCAGAGGCCCGCCTCACGCTCGGAGTCACCGCCGCCTGCACCGGCGAAATAGAAGAAGCCATCGGCATGGGTACAGCGGCTCTCGAAGCCGACCGGAAGTCTCTTCCGTCGCTTCTTTTAGTCGCCGACGAGCTGGACAAGGCTCCGCTCCCGACACCCACGCGAAGCCGCCGCACGCGACTTCCACGAACAGATCATGACCATCAAGCGAGGCGCAGCCCGGCCCGAGCTTCCGTTGTGACCTGAACTGGATCAAGCGACGATCCAGGCCCCGCTTCGATGGAAACGGGGCCCGGACCCATGCGTATACCCTATGCCGCCTGGGGTCTCCAGCGGCATCGCCCTGTCGAGCCTGGTTTTCCGCGCCCTCTGCGTCTCCTGGGCCTCCCCACTTAGCTAAGGAGCTTGGTCCCAGACGGGCTAGACCGGCATGCCGATGAGCGAAGCAGTGCGGATGCTGGAGAGCAGGCGGTCGGGTCACTCGGTTGTCTACTTCGACGCCCGTATTAGGGACGCCCGTATTAGGCAGGTGTCGCTGTCCGTCATGGAGCCTCGATGCGCCCACATCCGACGTACGTAGCAGTCATCTCCAACTGTCCGCTCCTTCGGCACGGCCTCTCTCACGTCGTCGACAGTGCGCCGGACCTGCAGCGAGTGATCTCCGTCAGGCGTATCGGTTCGCAGCGCTACGAGGTGGGTGAGGCAGACGTCGTCCTGCTCGCGATGCAGGCTTCCGTCAGAGAAACCTGCGATCTCGTCGCAGGGCTGCATGGGGAGGGGCACAGAGCCGTCGTGCTGTCGCCCTCCAAAGCGCAGACCAACCTCGTCTCGTTCATCGAAGCCGGCGCTCGGGGTTATCTGAGCCAGCACATCGAAGAAACAGAGCTGCTGACGGCGGTCCGTACCGTCGCTTCCGGTCGCACCTACTTCTCCTTCAGCTTTTCCAACGATCGGGATGTGCGCAACCAGCCGCTTCGAATCACCGGCCGGGAAAGGCAGATCTTGGAGCTCGTCGCGAGTGGCGCCACCGACCGTGAAATCGCCTCCAAGCTGAGCATCAGCGAGCACACGGTTCATTCACACCTTGACCGGCTGGGCAGTAAGACGGGTTTCCGCCGCAGGGCGGACCTCACCCGTCTGGCGCTGGAGCTGGGCGTGGCCGGTGAGCTTACGGACGAGGGGTAGTTCTCCCCACGTCGTCGGGTGTTTTTGCCTCTGGATCTTCGGGAGCCGCGGACTGAGCCTTGAGCATGGGGCCAGGGATGCCCCGTCAGTGACCCTGATGATTGGGATCCTGTCCGCTCCGAGATGTGGGGTGACGTACATGAACAAGAGGCTCTTCCGGAACATCGGTGTCGCAGTGACTGCCTCCTCCTGCCTGGCGGCAGGCGCCTGGGGCATCTCGGCAACTGACGCTGGCGCGTCATCGCAGGCTTCTCGTGTCACGCCTGCTGCCAAAGCGCTCACGTGCTACAAGACCAAGCGCAATCCGAACAGGATTGTTTGTTACGAGCGGAGGCAAAAGCGCCAGGGCACTCGGATAATTTATGTCCTGGTTCAGGTTCCTACCCCTGCGAACCCTCCGGCTCCTATCATCGTGATCAACCTGCCCGCGACAACCCAGACGAGCACCCCGAGCGCAGGGCCGACCACCCCGAGCGCAGGGCCGACCACCCCGAGCGCAGGGCCGACCACCCCGAGCGCAGGGCCGACCACCCCAGGCACAGGGCCGACCACCCCGAGCGCAGGGCCGACCACCCCAGGCACAGGGCCGACCACCCCGGGCACAGGGCCGACCACCCCAGGCACAGGGCCGACGTGAGTGGTGGCGGCACGTGAGACGGGGAGGTACTCCCTGCGCGGGACTGCGTCGGACCGACAGGCCCAGGCAGGGGGCAATAGCGAGTCGTGAACGTACTCACTCTTGCCCACATGACCCAGACGTCGAGCGCGCCGGCATCCCCGGCAGCCAGGCTCCACGCCACGGCTGCCGGGCCGCCTGAGCCCCAACGCGTAAGCCCCTCCCGGAGGGGCTTACGCGTTGGCGGAGAGCAAATGGTTACATCCGCCAAGGTGTTGCTGGCTGGAGCAGGGCCGGCCGATCAACGCCTCGCCGCAGGTGCTGGACGCGGTCGCCCGCACGCTGCGGCTGGACGCGCCGGAGCGGGAGCATCTGTACCGGCTGGCAGAGGTGCCCTTCGAGACGGAGCCGGGTGCCCTGCCCCGCGGGGTCGCCCCCGAGGTGCAGGGCATCATCGACGCCCTCGATCCCCTGCTGGCGGTGGTCTACAACTCGCGGTACGACATCCTGGCCGCCAACCCGGCCTACCGTGACCTGTTCGCGGTGCGGAAGGCCCGCGGGATCGGAGTGCCGAACGCGTTGTGGACGCTGTTCACCGTGACGGACGAGGACTGTCCGGTGGTGCACCGGGAGCGCGAGCTGCCGGTGATGGTGGCGACGCTGCGGTCGTCCTACGGCAGACACGTGGGCGAGCCGGCCTGGGAGGAGTACATACGCGCGCTGTCTGCGGCGAGTTCCTGGTTCGCGCAGCTGTGGGCGAGCGGTGAGGTGATACCACCGGGCCCCCGGGTGAAGACGTTCCGTCACGCGGCGGTGGGCGACATGCGGATGACCTCGCAGTCGCTGTCCATCGACGGGATGCCCGAGTGCCGGATCGTCGCCTACACCCCGGAGGACGAGGAGTCGCGCGAGAAGGTCACGCTGCTGCGGGAGCGAAGAGAGCGGCTGTGGCCGCCGGCGTACACAACAGAAAATCCCGCCCCCTGAGGGGGCGGGACCTTCGACTCCGATCTTTGACAACTCAACAGAGTGTCGATCAGTGGAGCTAAGGAGAATTGAACTCCTGACCTCCTGCATGCCATGCAGGCGCTCTACCAACTGAGCTATAGCCCCTCGGTTCTTCCCGCTCGGCGGGGCGAACAAGAAGAACTTTAGCCTGTGACCTGCCAGAAAGTGAAATCCGGGGTCCGCGAGCCTCCGGACGCTCAGTCGTCGTCGCCGAGGACCGGCTCCGGGAGGGTGCCGGCGTTGTGCTCCAGCAGGCGCCAGCCGCGGGCGCCCGCACCGAGCACGGACCAGCAGCAGTTGGAGAGACCGCCGAGGCTCTCCCAGTGCCCGGCTTCCAGGCCGAGCAGCCGGCCGATGGTGGTGCGGATGGTGCCCCCGTGGCTGACGACGACGAGGGTGCCGTCCTCGGGCAGCTTCTCGAGGTGCCGCAGCACTACGGGCGCCGCGCGGTCGGCGACCTCGGTCTCCAGTTCGCCGCCGCCGCGGCGGACCGCCTCGCCGCGCTTCCAGGCGGCGTACTCCTCGCCGTAGCGGGCGATGATCTCCTCGTGCGTCAGCCCCTGCCAGACGCCCGCGTAGGTCTCGCGCAGGCCTTCCTCGCGGGTGACGTCGAGGCCCGTGAGGGCGGCGAGCTCGGCGGCCGTGTCCGCCGCCCGCTGCAGGTCCGAGGAGATGATCGCGTCCGGGCCCAGGGAGGCGAGCAGCCGGGCGGCGCGGCGGGCCTGCCCGATGCCGGTCTCGGTCAGCGCGACGTCCGTGCTGCCCTGGAAGCGGCGCTCGACGTTCCAGGCGGTCTGGCCGTGCCGCCACAGGATGATGCGGCGGCCGCGGTTCTTGCGGTCGGTCACCTCGCCGGTGGCGCTCATCACCACTCCCCGCCCGGCTCCTGCTCGGCCTCGGCGGCCTGCAGCTTCGCGTGCTCCTCCGCCTTGCCGCGGGTGGCCTTGGCGTCGGCGGGCAGCTCCAGCTCGGGGCAGTCCTTCCACAGCCGCTCCAGGGCGTAGAAGACCCGCTCCTCGCTGTGCTGGACGTGCACGACGATGTCGACGTAGTCGAGCAGGATCCAGCGGGACTCGCGGTCGCCCTCGCGGCGCACCGGCTTGGCGCCGAGTTCCTTCAGCAGGCGCTCCTCGATCTCGTCGACGATGGCCCTGACCTGGCGGTCGTTCGGCGCGGAGGCCAGCAGGAAGGCGTCCGTGATCGACAGCACGTCGCTGACGTCGTAGGCGATGACGTCGTGGGCGAGCTTGTCGGCCGCCGCCTGGGCGGCAGTGTTGATGAGCTCAAGGGAACGGTCGGTGGCGGTCACTACGAAGCTTTCCGGTCGGCGGTCACTGGACCTCAAGGGTCTCACGGACCGCCCGGCGCACCCCACGTGATTACGGTGGCACGTGGGGTGGCCGGGACCCGGTCAGGAGCTGGCGGGCTTGTAGTCCTGGCCGAGGACGACCGAGACGTCGGCGCCGGAGGACACCGTGCCCTTGGCCACGGAGCCGGCGGGCAGGCCGAGGGTCTTGGCGACCTCGGTGGCGTCCGACTTGTGGGAGGCGTCCGAGTAGACCACCTTCGAGGTGGCCTGCGCACCGGAGGCGGTGCCGCCCTCCAGGAAGGTGAAGCCGCCGTTGAGCAGCACCACGCGGGCCTTCTCCGAGTCGTCCTTCACACCGGTGGCGTTCTGCACGGAGACCCGGACCGCGGAGCCGGCGTCGGGGCTCTTGGCGGTGCCGCCGAGGATGTCCTTCACCACGCTGTCGCTGGTCTTCGCGCTCAGGGTGCCGTCGGCCTGCACGGGCAGCAGAGCGGTCTTGTAGGCGCCGCCCTTGGCGAGGTCGGCGAGCTTGGCGAGGAAGGCGCCGAGGTCCTTGTCGGTGAGCGGCGGGTCGAGGATCTGCGCGAGGGTCTGCACGGTCGTCGTGGCCGCCGACGGGTCGGAGGACATCTTGCGCAGCACACCCTGCATGACCTGGCCGAACCGCTCCAGCTGGGCGTTCTGGGCCTCGCCGGCGGCGCGGTAGGTGGCGTAGGCGACGGCCATCTTGCCGCTGAGGGTCTGGTCGCTTCCCTTGTGGACGAGGGGTTCGGCGCCCTTCTTCTTGGCGTCCGGGTCGGGCACGTCGGTGTTGGTGTCGATGTCGATGTTGCCGACCAGGTCGACCAGGTTCTGCAGGTAGGGGGTGTCCAGGCGCCAGGTGCCCTGGATGTCGGTGCCGAGGACGGTGTCGAGCTGGTCGCGGGTGCCGGAGGAGCCGTCGTCGTCCACCGACTTGGCGAGGGTCGTGGTGGAGCCGTCGTCGCCGCTCAGCGCGAGGGAGTTGGGCAGCAGCACGGTGCTGCCCTGCTTGGTGGTGGTGTTGTCGACCAGCAGCGCCGTGGAGGTGCCGCCCTTGCCGGTGTTGTGCAGGTGGACGACGATCACGTCGCGTTTCTGGGCGCTGACCGGGGTGGCCGCACCGGGCTTGGAGGCGGTGGAGGACAGGCCTGGCAGCTTTCCGGCGTACCAGAGGTAGCCCACGCCGCCGACGGCGACGAGGGCGAGGACGACGAGGAGGGCGATGAACCGGCTGCGGGCGCGGCGGCGGGCCTCTTCGCGGCGCTCGGTGCGGTTCTCGGTGAACTTCAGCCAGTCGATGACGTCCTCGGAGTCGCCGTCCGGCTCCTCGACGAACGCGAACTGCTCGGTGTGGTAGTCCCGGTCGCCGTCGTCGTGCGGCCGCTCGGGCTCCGCCGGGGCGTGCGAGCGCTGCGCCGGGTCGGCCTGCTGCGGGATGTGGGCGGTCTGCTCGGTGACCCGGGGCTGCTGTCCGCTGTCGGCGGCCCGCCCGTAGGGGTCGTGGCCGGCGGGGTGCTGGGTGCCGGTGCCGTAGGGGTCGTACGGGGCCTGGGAGCCGTAGGGGTCGTACCCGGGTGCGGGCCGGCCGGGGTCGTAAGAGGGCACCGGCGGCTGCTGGCCGGTGGCGTACGGGTCGTAGCCGTAGCCCTGCTGCTGGGCGTACGGGTCGTAGGTCGCCTGCTGAGCCTGCGGTGCCGGGACCTGCCGGTACATGGGCCGGCCGTACTCGTCGTAGCCGACGATTTCGTACGGGCCGGCGCCGTAGCCGCCGTCACCCGCGTCGTATCGGTCGTTCACCGGTGCCCCTCTCGGCTCACTCGCCGCGGTACAGCTCGCGCTTGTCGATGTAGCGCACGACTCCGTCCGGCACCATGTACCAGATGGGTTCTCCCTTGGCGACTCTCGCACGGCAGTCCGTGGAGGAGATGGCCAGTGCCGGGACCTCGACGAGCGAGACGCCGCCTTCCGGCAGGCCGGGGTCGGTCAGGTGGTGGCCGGGCCGGGTGACGCCGATGAAGTGCGCGAGGGAGAACAGTTCCTCGCTGTCCCGCCAGGTCAGCAGCTGCGCGAGGGCGTCGGCGCCGGTGATGAAGAACAGGTCCGTCTCGGGGTTGAGGGCGCGCAGGTCGCGCAGGGTGTCCACGGTGTAGGTGGGGCCGCCGCGGTCGATGTCGATGCGGCTGACGGAGAACTGCGGGTTCTCGGCGGTGGCGATGACCGTCATCAGATAGCGGTCCTCGGCCGGGGAGACCTTGCGGTGGGACTTCTGCCACGGCTGGCCGGTGGGCACGAACACCACCTCGTCCAGCTGGAACTGCGCGGCGACCTCACTGGCCGCCACCAGGTGCCCATGGTGGATCGGGTCGAAGGTGCCGCCCATGACGCCCAGGCGCCGCTTGCCTGTGTGGGCGGGGCCGTGGCCCGGCCGGTGCTGCCGGTACTGCGGGTGCTTGACCGTGTCGTCGGCGGTCTCGTACGCCGGACCGGTAGGCATGTCCTGCTCTCCCATGCGTGCAGACCCTACCGGCCCGGCCTGTGACGTCCGGCCGGGGACGGGGTCCCGGTTCAGCGGTCGCGGTTGAAGCGGGTGGTGATCCACAGCAGGAGCAGCAGGATGGCGAGGGCGCTGCCGCCGGTGACCGCCGGGTTGAGGCTGTTGTGGTGGCCGCCCTCTTCGGCGAGGGTGACCAACTGGGCTGCGGTGCTGGGAAGGCTCATCTTCGGCAGGACCTAACGCGTGTGGGCGGGATAAAGATGTCGGCCCATCGTATGCGGGCGCCCCGTCGGCGATCACGCCGACTCCACCGTTCGGGCCGGGCGGGGAACTTTCGCGAGCCGTCAGTCGTCTTTCCGCTTGTAGCCGCGGAGCAGGAACCAGGCGGTCAGTACACAGCCCAGGACCATCACGATCAGGACGATGCGGAGCAGATTCCCCGCCCCGTGCTGCTGGACGGCGCTCGCGGCGGCCTCGGTCAGCCGGGCGGCTGCGGGGTGGTGCTCCATGAGTGGACTCCTTCGGCTGTACTGCCCGTCCACGGTATCTCCGCCTAGGCTGGGCTCCGCTTCGGGGGCACAGTGGGCACTCACACGAGCACATGGGGGAAGACATGTCCGACGACGGCCAGCAGCAGACGGGGCACGAGCGTGTGCCCAGCAGGCAGCGCAGGCGCTTCCCGGGGATCTCCTCGCGTGCCTACGAGCATCCGGCCGACCGCTCGGCCCTGGTCGCACTGCGCAAGCTGAGCGGATTCGACACCGTCTTCAAGGCGCTCAGCGGGCTGCTGCCCGAGCGGAGTCTGAGACTGCTGTTCCTGTCCGACTCGGTGCGCGTCTCCGAGCGGCAGTTCCAGCATCTGCACGACATGCTGCTGGACGCCTGTTACATCCTGGACCTGGAGAAGGTCCCGCCGATGTACGTCAACCAGGACCCGCAGCCGAACGCGATGTGCATCGGCCTGGACGAGCCGATCATCGTCGTCACCACGGGGCTCGTGGAGCTCCTGGACGAGGAGGAGATGCGGGCGGTCGTCGGGCACGAGGTGGGACACGCGCTGTCCGGTCACTCGGTGTACCGCACGATCCTGCTGTTCCTGACCAGCCTCGCCCTCAAGGTCGCCTGGATCCCGCTGGGCAACTTCGCGATCATGGCGATCATCACGGCGCTCAGGGAGTGGTTCCGCAAGTCGGAGCTGTCCGCGGACCGGGCGGGGCTGCTGGTGGGGCAGGACGTCCGGGCCTCGATGCGCGGCCTGATGAAGATCGCGGGCGGCAACCATCTGCACGAGATGAACGTGGACGCGTTCCTGGAGCAGGCCGAGGAGTACGACTCCGGGGGCGATCTGCGCGACTCCGTGCTGAAGATCCTGAACGTGCTGCCCCGCTCGCACCCCTTCGCCACGATCCGTGCGGCCGAGCTGAAGAAGTGGGCCGAGTCCCGGGACTACCAGCGGATCATGGACGGCCACTACCCGCGGCGTGACGGGGACAAGGACACCTCGGTCAGCGACTCCTTCCGCGAGTCGGCGGCCAGCTACGCGAGCGACGTGAAAACCTCCAAGGACCCGCTGATGAAGCTGGTCACGGACCTCGCGGGTGGCGCGGGCGACCTGGGCGGCCGGGTCCGCCGGGGCTTCGACGGCTTCCGCAGCCCGCCTCCGGCCAAGGGAGGCCCGGCGGACGCCCCTCAGGAGGGGTGACACCAGCCCACCCGACCGACACCGGCTCCTCTCGCCCCGCAACACCGACAAACCGGCTCCGCTTGCCCGCCGCAATGGCTCTCGCCCCGTCGCAACGGCGCTCGGCCACCGCGGCGGGATCCGGCGGTGCCGACCTCCTCGGCCCGACGTGTCCCTCTCGGACCGCCCGGAAGGCCCCAGGGGTGCCCGAACCGCGCCACGATCTCCTCGGCCGGCCCCGGGAACCGTCCTCGCTCACACCTTCGGCTGAGCCCCAGCGGCCAGCGTCCCGCACAGGGCCGTGGGGCTGTCCGTCTCATAGGGGTCGGTGCCCGCGGGGCCGCCGGTGCGGGCCGTCTGGCCGGCCAGGAGGGGGCGGAGGTAGGAGGTGGAGTCCTCGGCGCAGGCGAGGGGGCCCGCCTGGACGTAGGACGTGACCAGCTGGACCTGGTGGGTGCGCAGGTCGTCGCGGGTGAAGCGGAAGGTCAGTTCGCGGCGGACGGTGAACAGGGACACCGGCGCGTGCGCCGCGGCGCCGGTGGGGCGCAGGGCGTAGACGAAGGTGTGGTCGGCGGTGACCTCCAGCGTGCCCGAGTCGCCCTCGAGGGCCTGAAGGTCGCCCTGGACGCGGATCCGGTCGTCGGCGAGCTGGGCGCGGGAGGGATCGAGGCGGACCAGCCAGCCGGTGGGGGCGTGCCGGCCGTCCGACGCCGGGCGGTCGAAGCTCTGGTCGAACTGGTCGAGCTGGTCGGCGTCGACGAGGGACCGGGCGGGCCGGACCTGGCGGCCGGTGAGCACCTCGGGATAGAGCGAGGAGCGGACGATGTAGTCCTTGGCGGTGGTGAGCGCGGTCAGCACCTGGCTGTCGGAGAAGTGGGCGGTGCTGCGGGAGGCCGGCAGGGGGATGCCCTCGGCGCCGACCTCGTACTGGGCGGCGGGGCTGTGCGCGTACAGGTACTCGGCGTCGGCGGTGCCGGGCACCTTGCCCGTCGGGGCGAGCGGGATCACCGTCATCCGCAGGGGCTCGGCGGGGCGCCGGGTCTGCGGGGCGCCGTAGGGGTGGCGGACGCCCATGTAGATCGCGGTGCCGAAGGCGACGGCGATCAGCAGGACGAGGATCAGGGCCTGCCGGGTGAGCCCGCGGTGCAGAGGCGGTCGGCGGCGTACGGCGGGCGCGTGGTCGGCCATGCGCTCCTCGGCGGAGTACTCCTGGAGGCGGGCAGCGCGGACGAACGACTCGTCGAAGACGACGGATCGGTACTCGTCCTCCCCACCTCCGGGGCCGCCCTCGGGTGTGCCCTCCGGTGGGTCTCCAGGCCCGCCCATACTTTCAGAGTAGGTCGCGTGGGCCTCAGGTAAACGCCCTGCTACACGACAAGTTCTGACAGGTGCTCACCAAGAACGCACGCGGGCGTTCAGGGGGAGCGCGGGATGGCCGAGGCGGCCGGCTGGGAGGTGTCGGCGGAGACGGAGGGCGCGGCGGCGCTGCCCTGTTCCAGGCCGGTCGGGGCGGGCGCGGGGACACCGTCACGGGTGCCGGCGGTGCCGCCCCGGTAGACGGCGGCGAAGGCCAGGGCGACCATGCCGATGCCCATCACGACGGCCAGCACCCAGGCCACGGGGCGGTGCCAGCGGACCTGTTTGCCGTATCCCCCGAAGTGGCGGTCGCCGAGGACGTAGGTGTCCTCCAGCTCGTCGTCGTCCGGATCTTGGCCGAATTCGGTCCCCTCGGGGCCGAAGGCGTCGTCGTAGCGCTCGCCTCGGGCGCGGGCACGGCGGGCCTCCGCCTCGGAGGCCTCGGCTCTGGCCTGTGCGGCGGCAAGCAGGCGCTCGACGGCGGTCGGCTCATGGACCGTGGCCGCCTGTACGAAGGCCTCGTCGAAGACCACGGAGGCGAACTCTTCGTCCGACACCCCGTGGTCGTGGTCGTCGTCGGGCTCCCAGCCGTCAGGGAACGGCGTGCCCCCCACGTCCTCCGGCACGCGTCCAGAGTAGACCTGGGGGGTCAATTTGGGCAGACGGTATGGAAATTCGTCTGACTGGTGAGACGGCGTTTCGGCCGTCCGCCACGACTCCCGGACGTACGGCCGAACGGGTGAATGTCAGGGGCGCACGTGGCCGTCGCCGGTGACGATGTACTTCGTGCTGGTCAGCTCGGGCAGGCCCATCGGTCCGCGGGCGTGCAGCTTCTGGGTGGAGATGCCGATCTCGGCGCCGAAGCCGAACTGGCCGCCGTCAGTGAAACGGGTGGAGGCGTTCACGGCGACGGTGGTGGAGTCGACCAGCTGGGTGAAGCGGCGGGCGGCCTGCTGGGAGGTGGTGACGATCGCCTCGGTGTGGCCGGAGGTCCACAGCCGGATGTGCTCGACGGCCCTGTCGAGGGAGTCGACGACCGCGGCGGCGATGTCGTGGGAGAGGTACTCGGTCTCCCAGTCCTCGGCCACGGCCTCCACGACCGTCGCCTTGGAGTCCTTGGCGTAGGCCATCACCCGCTCGTCGGCGTGCACGGTGACGCCGGCCTCGGCGAGGGCGTCGAGGGCGCGCGGCAGGAACACCGGGGCGATGTCCTGGTGGACGAGGAGGGTCTCGGCGGCGTTGCAGACGCTGACCCGCTGGGCCTTGGAGTTGATCAGGATGTCGATGGCCATGTCGATGTCGGCGTGGGCGTCGACGTAGACGTGGCAGTTGCCGGTGCCGGTCTCGATGACGGGCACGGTGGACTCGCTCACCACGGTCTGGATCAGGGAGGCGCCGCCGCGCGGGATCAGGACGTCGACCAGGCCCCGGGCGCGCATCAGCTCGCGGACGGACTCGCGGCCCTCGCCGGGCACCAGCTGGACGGCGTCGGCCGGCAGCCCGGAACCGCCGACGGCGTCCCGGATGACGCGGACGAGGGCGGTGTTGGACTCGTAGGCGGAGGCGGAGCCGCGCAGCAGGACGGCGTTGCCGGACTTCAGGCAGAGGGCGGCGGCGTCCACGGTCACGTTCGGGCGGGCCTCGTAGATGATGCCGACGACGCCGAGCGGGACGCGGACCTGACGCAGGTCGATGCCGTTGGGGAGGGTGGAGCCGCGGACGACCTCGCCGACCGGGTCGGGCAGCTTCGCCACGTCACGGACGTCGGAGGCGATGGCGCGGACCCGCTCGGGGGTCAGGGTGAGCCGGTCGACGATGGCCTCGCTGGTGCCGTTCTCCCGGGCCTTGGCCACATCGCGGGCGTTGGCCTCCACAATCTCGGCGGTCCGGACCTCCAGCGCGTCGGCGATGGCGAGCAGCGCGTCGTCCTTCACGGCCCGCGGGAGCGGCGCGAGGTCGGCGGCGGCGGCCTTGGCCCGGTAGGCGGCCTGGGTGACCGGGGACATCGAGTCGTACGGCGAGAGCGTGGTCATGAGGGAAGGGTAGTGCGCGAGGCGGGTCACCCACCGCTCATCCCAAACCCCGAGACAAGGTCCCAGGTGGACACAAGGGCACTCAAGAGGATCCAAGAGGGTCAAGGAGGATCAAAAGGGGTGAACGCCGACCGGTGTCGCGGGGGGTGGGCCGTAGCCCTCGGCGATGCGCTGGTGGTAGGTCTCGCGGTCGATGACCTCCAGGCCGACGATCTCCCACGGGGGCAGTCCGGCGGTCTGCCGGTGCTCGCCCCACAGGCGCAGGGCGACGGCGGCGGCGTCATGCAGGTCGCGGGCCTCTTCCCAGTACCGGATCTCCGCGTGGTCGCTCGCGTACCGGCTGGTCAGCAGGAAGGGGTGGTCGTGGGCCAGCTGTTCCAGGGCCCGTCGCAGGTCGGTGAGGGGGACGTCGGGGCCGGAGACGCTGAGAGTGACGTGCCAGAGCCGGGGCATGTCCTTGGGCTCCTCATAGGCCTCGCCGGCAGCGACGCTCGTCAGGGCACCGCGGGTGGCCACCCCAGGGCGCACTCGTCTCACGACGGCCTCCTTCACCCACCGCTCGGGGACGTCTCTCGGAACGTCTCTCTGAGACAAAGTTGAGCAGGCCCTACGGCACCGCGGGGCGGTTTTACGGAACGTCCCCCACCAGGGGCCGTCGTTACGTCCCGTTTTACGCGTGCAAGAGCACCAGGTCGTCCCTGTGTACGACCTCGCGTTCGTACGCCGGGCCGAGTTCCCGGGCCAGTTCGCGCGTCGAGCGCCCGATCAGCCGGGGGATCTCCTTGGCGTCGAAGTTGACGAGTCCACGGGCCACCGCGCGCCCGGAGGTGTCGCGCAGTTCGACGGGGTCGCCGGCGCTGAACTCGCCCTCCACGGCGGCGATTCCGGCGGGCAGCAGCGACTTGCGCCGCTTCACGACGGCGTCCACCGCCCCGTCGTCCAGGGTCAGCGCCCCTTGCGGGGTGGAGGCGTGCTGGAGCCACAGGAGCCGGTCGGCGGAGCGCTTGCCGGCGGGGTGGAAGTAGGTGCCGGTGTCGCCGCCGCTCAGGGCCTCCGCCGCGTGCACGGCGCTGGTGAGGACCACGGGGATGCCGGCCGCGGCCGCGATCCGGGCGGCCTCGACCTTGGTGACCATCCCGCCGGTGCCGACCCCGGCCTTGCCCGCGCTGCCGATCTCGACGCCCGCCAGGTCCTCGGGACCCTTCACCTCCGCTATCCGCGAGGTGCCGGGCTTGCTGGGGTCGCCGTCGTAGACGCCGTCGACGTCGGAGAGGAGGACCAGCAGGTCGGCGTGGACGAGGTGGGCGACGAGGGCGGCGAGGCGGTCGTTGTCGCCGAAGCGGATCTCGTCGGTGGCGACCGTGTCGTTCTCGTTGACGATCGGGAAGGCGCCCATCGCGAGGAGCTTGTCGAGGGTGCGGGAGGCGTTGCGATGGTGGGCGCGGCGGCTCATGTCGTCGGAGGTGAGCAGGACTTGGCCCACGCGGACGCCGTAGCGGGCGAAGGAGGCGGTGTAGCGGGCGACGAGCAGGCCCTGGCCGACGCTGGCGGCGGCCTGCTGCCGGGCGAGGTCCTTGGGGCGGCGACGCAGCCCGAGCGGGGCGAGGCCGGCGGCGATGGCGCCGGAGGAGACGAGGACGACCTCCCGCTCTCCCCCGCTGCGGCTCTTGGCCAGCACGTCGACGAGCGCGTCGACGCGGTCGGCGTCCAGGCCGCCGGCGGCGGTGGTCAGCGACGAGGAGCCCACCTTGACGACGATCCTGCGGGCCTCGCCCACGGCCTGCCTTGCCCTTGCCACCTTGCCCTCTGTTCCCTCTCGGTCCCGCGCGCTGTTCCGGCTGCCTGAGCGGCAATCTACGCGAAGTGGATCGTCCCTCGCCCGTCGGTCCAGCCTCCGGACACGCGGTCCGTAGCCGTTCCTTCACGGTTTGCGTATGGCAAAAAGGTTGTACTGGTTGCGGATAGAAATTAAAGCTAGTTCAAACATAAGTTGAAGTTTGTGAAGCGCATTCTGTTGCGGTCGGGCAAGAGCCCGTACGACGTCCTGTCCGTCGAGGAGGCCCTGCACCGGGACGTCATCGCCACCAACTCGGGCAATCTGATCTTCAGCGACGCGGCGCACAAGATCCTGCAGACACCGGACACCGAGGTCGTCTCCAACGGCATCGGCACGGACCTGGCCGCGGCCGCCCGGATCAACGAGGAGTACGACGCGTTCGTCGTCCCGCTGGCCAACGCCTTCCGGCCGTCCTTCGAGGGCCGGCTGAAGCGGCTGACCCGGCTGATCGACAAGCTCACGATCCCGGTCGTGGTGCTGGGCGTCGGCGCGCAGACGGGGGTGAGCTACAACCCGGCCCGGCTGAAGCCGATGGAGCAGTCGGTGCGCGAGTTCTGCACGGCTGTGCTGGAGCGCAGCTCGTCGATCGGCGTCCGGGGCGAGTTCACCGAGCAGTACCTGCGGGACATGGGCTTTCGTGACGTGGAGGTCATCGGCTGCCCGTCGCTGTTCCTGTACGGCCCCGAGCTCGACGTCCGCAAGCGGGTGCCGGCGCTGAGTGCCGAGTCGCGGATCGCGGTCAACGGTTCGCACAGCGCGGTGCAGAAGCAGGGCCTGGAGCGGATCATCGGCCGTACCCACGCCCGCTATCCGAACCTGCGGTTCATCGGCCAGAACCTCAGCGACGCACGGCAGTTGCACTGGCGGGACCTCACGGATCCCAACTCCCAGGTGGCCGCCATGCCGACGCACCCGGACCACCCGATGTACCGGGAGGACAAGGTGCGGGTGTACGTCGACCCGGTCACCTGGATCGACGATCTGCGCGGCTTCGACTTCTCCTTCGGCTCGCGCATCCACGGCAACATCGCGGCGCTGCTGGCGGGGACGCCCGCCACCGTGCTGTGCGGCGACTCGCGCACCCTGGAGTTGTGCCGGTACTTCGAGATCCCGCACCAGCGACTGGACCAGGCCGCCAAGGACCCGGAGGCGGCGGATCCGGCGCGGCTGTACGAGGAGGCGGACCTCGGCGGTCTCGTGGGCAACCACCAGGAGCGGTTCGACCGGTTCGTCGGTTTCCTGGACAAGAACGGGCTGCGGAACACCTTCACGCACGGCGACGGCGGCGCGGCGTTCGAGGAGCGGCTGCGGTCGCTGTCCTTCCCGCCGGGCATCCGGCCGTGGAACGACACCGACCTCGCCTCGCTCAGCAGCCGGTTCGGCTGGCTGCACACCCAGATCGGCGAACTGGCCCAGGACAACGCGAAGTTGCGCAAGGAGCTGGCCCGGTCCCGCAAGGCGCAGGCCACGTCCGCGCCCGCCGCCTCCGTCTACCGCCGCGCCCGCCGCGTGGTGGTCCGCCCGCTCCGCCGGGCCCTGCAGTCGGGCAAGCAGTAGGCCCGGTCCCCTCAGGCCCCAGCGCGGTCCGGGCAGGCAGGACAGACCCGGGCCGCGCGGCCGCCACGCAGCAGAGAGCCCGGCCGTGCCGGCCGCCACGCAGCGCGGATTCCGGCCGCTGCGGGTGACCGTACAGCAGAGACCCGCCCGCCCAGGCCACCGTGCAGTACAGAGCCCTACCGCTCAGACCACCTCACCCAGGCCGGCCAGGGCGAGCCGGGCCGCGGGCCGCACCCGCGCACCCGCCCGGAAGCACCGATCCCAGCCGCGCAGACCCCCGCTCACACGCCCGGCACCGGCAATCCCAGCCGCTCAAGCCGCACGCCCGGCACAAGCGCCCCCGCCACTCAACCCGCCGCCCGGACACACCCGGCAACAGCGGACGTCGGCCGATCAGGCCGCCGCGGCCTTGAAGTCCTTCGCCGGCAGCATCCGCCGTGCCTTGCGGAGTGCCCGGCGCAGGAAGGAGTTGGCGGCGGCCTCGCGGTAGCCGTGGACGGCACGGGCCTCGCGGGGTGCGGCGAGGTAGATGTCGTCCGGGATGCCGGCCGTCTTCGAGCGGAAGTGCGGGTAGGCGAGGTAGACGCGGGTGCCGCGCTTCTCCAGGAGCGCGGCGGCCTGCTTCTTCGCCTTGACGAACTCCACGACGTCCAGCAGCAGATCCGCTCGCTGCAGGGCGACCAGGTGCAGCCGCAGCCGCTCGTGCACCTTCAGCCGCCGGGCCACTCCGGGCGTCCAGTAGGCGTCCATCAGCGGCTTGGCCAGCTCCAGCTTGTGCCGGCGGACCTTCTCGCTGTCCTTGAGGAACTTCGGCCCGAACTGCGGCAGCAGGGTGATGACGAAGGGGCGGATCATGAGCAGGTCCCGCTTGTCGCCGGCCGGGACCATGTCGGCGATCAGCTTCATCAGGGCACGCGCGGAATCGAAGCGCAGGGTGTAGCTGCCGCTCTTGGTGACGTGCTTGCCGTCGTCGCGGCCGACCAGGTAGTAGCAGGGGTAGTCGGCGAGGACGGAGACACCGTCCGCGCGCAGGTACGCCTCCATGGTGAACAGGGCGTCCTCGCCGGTGAACAGCGACTCGTCGAACCGCATGCCGTGCTTGTCCAGCAGGTCACGGCGGAACAGCTTCTGCGCGCTCAGCGTGAACTTGATGTTGGAGGAGAAGACGTCGGTACGGCCGAGGGTCTTGCCCCACATGGACTTCGGCGGGATGCGGTTGATGCCCTCGACCTTGCCGAGCACCACGTCCGTGCCGTTCTCGTCGGCCATGGCGACCATGCGCTCAAGGGCCTCGGGGCCGAGCCGGTCGTCGGCGTCGAGGAAGAACACGTACCGGCCGGCGGCCTTGCCGAGGCCGACGTTGCGGGGGCCGCTGGGGCCGCCGGAGTTCTCCTGGCGGATGACGGTGACGCGCATGGGGGCGCGGGCGGCGAACTCCTCCAGGTACTCCCCGGTGCCGTCCGTCGAGCCGTCGTCCACCGCGATGACCTCGAGGCGCGCCGGGTCGATGGTCTGCGCCTCGACGGACGCCAGGCACTCGACCAGGTACGGCATCGCTTCGTACGCCCCGATGATCACACTCACATCAGGCTGCGGCACGACGGTCACACTTCCCCCTTGCTTACCAAAAGCGCGTTTTCCCCGTATTGCCTTGATGGCAACCTGTTAGACGGACATCTAAGGCAACCGGTTGCCCCACTCTGGCTGATCAGTGGCGCACGTCACACGGGGTTCGGGTGTCCACCCGACAGTACGTAGGGTCGGTAAGAACCGCTCACCGCCGGTCGGCGGCCGAGGTAAGAGCGATCGTAAGAAACCTGAACATAAGCGACCCTGGAAAACGGATCCGCACGACGAAAAGGGCCGGCCCCGGGATCGCTCCCGGGGCCGGCCCTCGCACGGCAGTGGGTGTCAGCCCGCGTTCACACCGTCCTGGTCATCGGCGGACGCGCCCCGCTGGCCGGGCACCGCGTTGGTCAGCTCGGCGGCCTCGGCGGGGTCCGCGCTGGCGGCGCCCACCCGGGACTGCTGGCCGACGTTGCGGGCCTCGGCCTTGAGGGCCAGGTCGGCCACCGCGGCGTTGAACTGGACGATGGACGTCGGCTCGTCCGGGCCCAGCAGATAGCGCTTGAGCTCCTTGCGGGCGTCCCTCAGCGGGTCGGCGGACGGGTCGCGCACGGCGTCCAGCAGGCCACCCAGCTCGCCCGCGTCGTTGGACAGGATCACCGCGGCGCGCACCGCCGTGTTCTGCCGCTTGAACTCCTCGTGACCGAGCTCCCCGGAGTCCGTGACCGCGTACGGCTTGCCGCTCGCGATGAAGTCGGAGACCACGGAGGAGATGTCGGAGACCATCGCGTCGGAGACGTTGAAGCAGTCGTACAGGCGCGGCTCGGCGCCGGTGATGACGCGGTGCTCGTACGACGGGAAGGAGCGCCAGTAGGCGGTGTTCCACTCGGCGCGCAGCCGGGCGATCTCCTCGTGCCTGGCCACGTCGACGACGCCGTCGCGGGTGGCCTCGGCCTCGTCGCCCTTGTCGCCGCCGGCCGCGACCAGCTCCGCGAGCCGGGCCTCGATCCGGGCCAGGTCGGCCTTGGCCCGGGCCATCGCCGCGTCGTCGGCGGTGAAGCGGGAGTCGGCGGCGCGCTCGGCGGCGGCCTTCTCGACCAGGGCGGTGATCCGCTGGTGCGCGGCCGCGGCCTGCTTGCTGACGGTGCCGGTGAACGGGTGCGGCTTGTACAGCACGCGGACCGGCGGGTTCGCCGCCACCAGCTTCTTCACGATCGTCTCGCCTGCGAGCACGATCGAGGTGTTGCCGGGGTTGCCGTCCCAGCCCTCCCAGGTGGGCGCGTACAGAACCGTCGGGATGCGGTCGTCGGGCACGCCGTGCCAGCCCTCGATGGGCGCGAGCTGCGGACGGCCGACCTCCACGATGTCGTCGTCGCGGACACCGACGTCGGCGATGGCGTAGCGGTCGCGGCCAGCGCGGCCGGCGGTCCACACCTCGTCGTAGACCTTGCTGTACGGGTTGACGCTGGCGAGCTTGTCGCTGTCGCCGTGGCCGATGAAGACGTGCTTCATGGTGGGCACGCGCAGCAGGTGGATGTTCTTGCCGACGTTCGCGGCGTACAGGGCCACGCGCACGGTCGACAGGTCCAGGTTCATCAGGTGCACCCCTCCGGGCACGCAGATGACGGGGACCGTGGTCGGCGCGAGGTTGTTCAGGATGGCGCGCTCGCGGAGGATGATCAGCGGCCGGGTGTCCAGCTGCTCCATCGTCTCCAGCCACATGTTGACCTGGTACGCGGAGTCCTTGGAGCCGGAGAAGTACAGGACCGTCTCCGGCTTGTAGCCCGCCAGCCAGTCGTCGACGGCGGCGAGGACGACCTCGGCCTTCGGCGGGATCCTCCGGCCGCGCACGTACGGCACGAGCACCAGGACGTACAGGACGCCGAGGCCGACGGTGAGGCCGACGCCGGCGAAGCCCGGGGCGGCGGGGGCGCCCTGCCCGGCGGAGATCAGGATGCCGATCACCGCGAACAGGTCGAGGTGGAGCATCTTCTCCGCGCTGCGGTCCAGCAGCCGGCGCGACGGGGCGTCCGGGATGCGGATGCGGGACTTGAGGTCGATGTTGCGGGTGGCGACCGGCATCCGGCGTCGGTTGCGGATGAGGGTGACCAGCGCGCCGTGCGGGGCCTGCAGGCCGTAGAAGGCGATGAAGCAGGCGACGGCGGCGTAGAAGATCAGGTCGTCCGCGTGCGACAGGCGGGCCAGCAGCAGGATCAGCAGCAGCTGGCGGATCAGGAAGCGGATCGACAGACCCGCCCGGATCTTGCTGAGGCGGTTGATCAGGTAGCTGCCCTTGCGGTGCAGATAGTGGTCCGCCAGGTACGTCACGGCGGCCAGGGCCGCGAAGGCGGGAACGCTCGGGACGAGCGCGGCCAGCATGAGCGCCGGGAAGCCCAGGATCATGAGGGCCGCCGCGGTCAGCTCGGCCGCGCTGCCCACCCGGGCGACGCGAATAGCGGTGGATATCACGGAGAAACCTGCTCTGGGAGGAGGAGTGCCGGTTCGCGGGGAATTGTGTGAGATGTACGGATTCAGGCCTCTGCTAACGCCCGGTGAATGAGCGACGGCAGAGGCCTGAAATTCCTAAAAGCTATTGACGAATTATTACATGCCGTTCTGGCGGTCCAGAACAGCGGCCAGCGCCTGCTCGAAGCCGGAGGCCTGGGCGGCGCCCGCCGTGGGGTCCTGCTGCCGGACGTCGATGACATGGCCGGTCAGCTCCGACAGCAGCACGTCCAGGGACGTACGGGCCACGGCCTCGGAGGAGAGCAGCGTGCCCGCGGGCTCCTGGCCAAAGGCCTTGGTGCGCATCGGGGTGGCGGTGCGCTCGGGGTTGACGCAGTTGACACGGATGCCGTCGCCGGCCCACTCGTCGGACAGCGCCTGGGTGAGGTTCACCATGGCGGCCTTGGTGGAGGAGTACAGGGAGTACTCGGCGCGGCCGCGGGTGTAGCTGCTGGAGGTGTACAGCAGCAGCTGGCCCTTGGTCTCGGCGAGGTACTTGTAGCTGGAACGGGCGATCTGCACCGGGGCCAGGTAGTTGACCTTCAGCGCCTCCTCGATGGTGGCGTTGTCGGTCTCGGCGAGCTTGCCGATGCGCAGCACGCCCGCGGTGTTGACGACGTAGTCGATCCGGCCGGTCTCGGCGTACGCCTTGGACAGCGCGTCGTCGACCTCCTCCGGGTTCTCCACGTGGGTGCCGGTGGTGGAGCGGCCCAGCGCGTAGACGTTCGCGCCGTAGGACTCGGCGAGTTCGGCGATGTCCTTGCCGATGCCGTAGGAGCCGCCGAAGATGACGAGCGTCTTGCCGGTGAGGAGCTCGCGGTAGGCGTCCTCGCCCTTCTGCTCGGGCGCTGCGGCGGAGGCGAGCTGGAACAGCTTGTCGGCGATGAAGACGTCGACCGGCTGGGTCACCTTCATGTTGTACTCGTCACCCGCGACGACGTGGATCGGCACGTCCGGCAGGTACTTGAGCACGACGGAACAGTCGTCCGTGGCCTGGAAGTTGGGGTCGCCGGCGGCGACCTCGTAGGCGCGGCGGATCGTGGACAGCTTGAAGGCCTGCGGGGTCTGGCCGCGGCGCAGCCGGGAGCGGTCCGGGATCTCGGTGATGAACTCGCCGTCCTCGCCGTGCGTGCGCGTGACGATGATGGTGTCCGCGGACGGGATGGCGACGTCCACGGCCTGGTAACGCTCCAGCGCGGCCACGCAGTCGTCGATGACGCGCTGCGAGAGCAGGGGGCGTACGGCGTCGTGGAAGAGGACGTTGAGGTCCTCGCCCTCGGCCAGGCCCTCGCCCAGCGCGGAGATGGCGCGCTCGGTGGTCTCGTTACGCGTCGAGCCGCCCTCGATGATCTTCTTCACCTTGGTGAAGCCGGCCTTGGCCACGATCTTCTCGACGTCCGGCACATAGCCCGGCGCCATCAGCACGATGACGTCGTCGATCGAGTCGGCGTGCTCGAAGGTGGTCAGGGTGTGCTCGATGACTGCCTTGCCGGCGATCTTCAGCAACTGCTTGGGGATCGACAGACCCACCCGCTGACCGGTGCCACCGGCCAGGATCACTGCGGTGGTTCGGGGCTTGGCTATGTGCTGGGACACAGGTGACCTACCTTGGGGCGTCAGGGAACCGTGAAATGGTCCCACTTTCGGTAAGCGCAGTGCAAGGTGAGCGACATCCCATGCATATGTGAGCGCAACCTGTCATTCACCTTGTACCCCTGGTGATTGGCCCCAGGCCTCGCGAACCCCCGTGAATTTGCTGTGAGTAAGTCCACAGGTGCGTCACGAGACGGCGGCGAGGCCCGTTCAGCGCCGCCCGAGCCGCTTCAAGCAACGGTGCCCGAGCACCCGCACGAGCTCCCTCGACGACGTCTGATGCACGCTGCGCACGGAAGCCTGTCCGGCCGCCGCGGCCAGGGCTCCGTACAGCGCCCGCGCCGCGACTTCCGGGGCGAGCCGCGGCTCGGCCGGGCCGGGCTCCGGCTGTTCGAAAACGGCGGACAGCAGGGCCGGATCACCGAGGATCCGCACCCCCAGCGCGGCGATCCGCTCGGCGGATGCGGGGCCGATCGCGGTCGCCCGCTCGACCGCCCAGCGCGGGGTCACGATCTTCACGTCTCCGGGCGCGGGAGGGCACGGGTTCTTCATGTGAAGCACCGCGCCGCCCCGGACGAGACGGGAATACAGCTCGTCCGGCAGTCCATTGCCGCGGAATTCGACATTAAGATTCCGCAGCATTTCGGTCTCGGCGAGGGTAAGCGAGCGATTAGCGGTGTCCGGAACGGGCCGGAGGAGGTTCTCGGGCCGTCCGAGCAGCGCCTCGAAGGCGCGCAGCAGGCCGCCGCGGTCACGGTCGTCCACCACGACCACGGTCACCCGCCCCGGACCGACGGCCCGCGCCCAGCGCTCGACCAGCCGGTCGTGCCGGTGCCGGTGCCAGAAGCTGGGATCGGGCTTCTCGTACGGCGGCCTGCGGAGCATGTGCTCCAGCCAGGCCGCGTAGCCCATGCGCAGCCCGTTCTGCACGTACTGCTGCCACTGCGAGGGCATGATCCTCACCAGGGGACGCAGCGTGACCAGCACGTGCACCCTGTCCCGCTCTCGGCCTCGGTCGAGCGGGGGCACCCCCGCGCCGCCGAGCTGCTCCACGATCCGGGCGATCGTCGCATCGCCCCGGGCGTCGGCGAAGAACTCGCTGCTGATCACCGAGGTCCGCCTGCCCGTGGCCGCCACCTGGTCCAGCAGCCGCCTCCAGTGCCGGTCGGTGGGCACGGCGTCGCCCATCATCGCGGGCCGGGCGCAGGCGGCGAGGGCGGCTTCCATGGGGTGCCGGGTGTGGGCGGAACTCCACGCCGAATTCCGGCAGCCGGTCCTTCGCGGCGAACAGGGCCCCCTGGATGGCGGTCGTCCCCGTCTTGTGCGGGCCGATGTGCAGCAGGCGGGTGCTGGGCGCCAGGGGTGCGGGGGTCGTACGGTCCGTCTCCATGGTCACGGGACGGTAAGAGACTTGCCTGAGGCTTGCCTGAGAGCACCGTGGGACTGCGATGAGTCCCACGGTGCCCGCACGGAGACCGCAGGGGATCCGTTGCGACGCGGTAAGCCCTTGTGCCGCAACGGACCTGACGGCGGATCGGGAAAACCCGCCGCGGAGTCAGGAGCCGAAGCGGTAGCCCAGCTGCGCGCCCGTCGCCACGGTGCCGAGGGTGCCGCTCGCGAAGGTGAACGAGCCGGTCGGGGTGATGCCTGTGGAGGTGCCGCGCAGCACCCACACCGCCCCGGCCTTCGTGTTCTCCCCCGGTGCGCCCACGGCCAGGTCGGCGCGCCCGTCGTGATTGGCGTCCACCAGGCGGACGGCCGAGCCGAACGAGTCGCCTGACTCGCCGCCGCCGGGCACACCCGTGGTGTCCTGGCTGAACGACTTCGCTCCACTGCCCGTCGGGCCGTTCGCGGTGCCGCGCAGGGTGACGACCCGTCCGCCGCCGCTCGCGCCGGGCACGCCGACCGCGATGTCGCGGTAGCCGTCGCCGTCGATGTCCGCGATCGAGAGGCCGGCACCGAAGCGGGACCACGGCACGGCGGTGCCCGGGACGCCGGAGCTGTCCTGGTTCATGATGACCGCCTTCGTCCCGTCGGGTCCGGCCGCGGTGCCCGGGATCCAGGCGATCCGGCCGCCCTTGGAGAGCGGGGTGTCCACATCGCTGTCGGCACCCTCGACCGTCCGGCCCACCACGATGTCGGCGTAGCCGTCCCGGTTCACGTCGCCGACGGCGAGGCTCTCGCCGCCCTGCATGCCGTAGCCGCTGTTGTCCCGCACCACCGTGTACGGGTTGAGCCCGTTGTGCGTGCCGGTCCAGACGACGACCCGGCGGGCGTCCCACTCGTCGCCGTCGTTGACGGCGGCGACGACGTCGGTGATCCCGTCGCCGTTCACATCGCCCTTGGCCAGGTCCAGAAAGCGGCTGTTGTCCGGGTCGATGACCACCTGTCCGCCGTGCGTGGTGGAGCCGTTCCGGGCGAACGGCCCGCTGAGCACCCGCAGATCCTTGGCGTTCTCGACGAGCACGACATCGGGCGCACCGTCCCCGTTGACGTCCCCGACCGTCCCGTGCGCGCCGAGCGATTCGTACGCCGTCCCTCCGGCCAGGGACGCTCCGCCGGACAGCCCCGTGGGGCCGCCCCAGAGCACCTCGACCAGTCCGGCGTCGGTGCCGGCGGCCGAGTCCTCGCCACCGACGCCGACGACCAGGTCGGCGTAGCCGTCCCGGTCGAGGTCGGCGCTGGACACGGTGCTGCCGAACCCGTCGTCGGTCTCGGCGCCGCCCGGCACGCCGGCGCTGTTCTGGCTGAGGACCTGCTTGGTGGAGGTCTTCAGCCCGCTCGACGAGCCGTACACGACGGCGACATAGCCGGCGCCCTTCTTGCCGTCCACGGTCGCCGTGGGAGCGGCGACGGCGAGGTCGGCGTAGCCGTCGCCGTTGAAGTCGTCGTGCAGATGCCTGCTGCTGGGCACCGACGTGGTGGCCGCGTGGCCGGGGACCGCGAGAGCCCCGACGGCGAGGGCGATGCCGGTGGCGATCGTCAGGGAGCGCCGACGGAGGGGACGGGGGTGGGACACGTGAGCTCCGGGAGTCGTGGAGACAGGAGTGCGGCGCCGAGAGATCTCGGCGCCGCACCGTTCGACTCACCGGGGTGGGCCGGGGTTGCCCTGAGTGCACCCTGTGTTTTCCCGATGTTCAGAAGAACTCGGGAGGTCACGGAGACGAGCCTTACTCGAACGGGTCGAACTCGTCGTACTCGCGCAGCGTCTCGTCCCGCTCCGCCTGCTTGTCCCGGCGGCGCTGCGCCGCGGGCCGCTGCGCGTCGAAGCGGTGGTCCTCGCCGCGGCGGCCGAGCATCTCCGCGCCGGCCATGACCGTCGGCTCCCAGTCGAAGACGACCGCGTTCTCCTCGGGACCGATGGCGACACCGTCGCCGGCCCGGGCGCCCGCCTTCATCAGCTCCTCCTCGACACCGAGGCGGTTGAGCCGGTCGGCGAGATAGCCGACGGCCTCGTCGTTGTTGAAGTCGGTCTGACGGACCCAGCGCTCGGGCTTCTCGCCGCGCACCCGGAACAGCGGCTCGCCGCCGACCTCCTCGCGGGTGACGGTGAAACCGGTGTCGTCGACGGCCTTCGGCCGGATGACGATCCGGGTCGCCTCCTCCTTCGGCTTCGCCGCGCGCGCCTTGGCGACCAGCTCGCCGAGCGCGAACGTCAGCTCGCGCAGCCCGATGTGGGCGACGGCCGACACCTCGAAGACGCGGTAGCCGCGGGCCTCCAGGTCGGGGCGGACCATCTCGGCGAGGTCCTTGCCGTCGGGCACGTCGACCTTGTTCAGGACGACGATCCGGGGCCGGTTGTCCAGGCCGCCGTACTCCCGCAGCTCGGCCTCGATCACGTCGAGGTCGGAGACCGGGTCGCGCTCGGACTCCAGCGTCGCGGTGTCCAGCACGTGCACCAGCACGCTGCACCGCTCCACGTGCCGCAGGAATTCCAGGCCCAGGCCCTTGCCCTGGCTGGCACCCGGGATCAGACCCGGTACGTCGGCGATGGTGTAGACGGTCGAACCGGCCGTCACCACACCGAGGTTCGGCACGAGCGTGGTGAACGGATAGTCGGCGATCTTCGGCTTGGCCGCGCTGAGCACGGAGATCAGCGAGGACTTGCCGGCGCTCGGGTAGCCGACCAGCGCCACGTCGGCGACGGTCTTCAGCTCCAGGACGATGTCGTGCAGGTCCCCGGGCTCGCCGAGCAGCGCGAAGCCGGGCGCCTTGCGGCGGGCGGAGGCCAGCGCCGCGTTGCCGAGGCCGCCCCGGCCGCCCTGCGCGGCGATGTACGAGGTCCCGTGGCCGACGAGGTCGGCGAGCACATTGCCCGCCTTGTCCAGCACGACCGTGCCGTCCGGCACCGGCAGGACGAGGTCCTGGCCGTCCTTGCCGGAGCGGTTGCCGCCCTCGCCGGGCTTGCCGTTGGTGGCCTTGCGGTGCGGGGAGTGGTGGTAGTCGAGAAGTGTCGTCACCGACTGGTCGACGGTCAGGATGACGTCACCGCCACGGCCGCCGTTGCCGCCGTCCGGGCCGCCGAGCGGCTTGAACTTCTCGCGGTGGACGGAGGCACAGCCGTGACCTCCGTTACCCGCGGCGACATGCAGTTCGACGCGGTCCACGAAGGTGGTCATGGTTCAGTGCCTCCAGAAAACGAGCGGTATGTCTAGCTGTCAACACGCGAAAGGCGGACCCGCCTTCCCGTTCGGGAAGTGAGGTCCGCCTCGCGAAACGTTCGGTCTGAGCCGTAAGCCGGAAGACTCAGGCGACCGGAACAACGTTCACGACCTTGCGGCCGCGGTGGGTACCGAACTCCACCGCACCGGCCTGCAGGGCGAACAGCGTGTCGTCGCCGCCACGGCCGACACCGGCGCCGGGGTGGAAGTGGGTGCCGCGCTGGCGGACCAGGATCTCGCCCGCGTTCACGACCTGACCGCCGAAGCGCTTCACGCCGAGCCGCTGGGCGTTGGAGTCGCGACCGTTCCGGGTGGACGATGCGCCCTTCTTGTGTGCCATTTCTCCTCAGTCCCTTACTTCGCAGCCGCGGGGATCGACGTGACCTTGATCGCCGTGTACTGCTGGCGGTGGCCCTGCCGACGGCGGTAGCCGGTCTTGTTCTTGTAGCGCAGAATGTCGATCTTCTGGCCCTTGTGGTGGTCCACGACCTCGGCCTGGACCTTGATGCCGGCCAGCACCCACGGGTCGCTGGTCACGGAGTCGCCGTCGACAACGAGCAGGGTCGAGAGCTCGACCGTGTCGCCAACCTTGGCGGTGGAAATCTTGTCAACCTCAACGATGTCGCCGACAGCAACCTTGTGCTGGCGACCACCGCTGCGCACGATGGCGTACACGCGGATCTCTCTTTCGCTCGAAGAAACGGCACCCCCGCAGGCCAGCCGCCCAGGAAAACCACGGACGACCTCTCCCGGCCAACCTTGTGCCCGGGAGGAAGAGGTTTACGGGGATGTGGCGTGCTCAGTGGACACGCCGACGGTCAAGGTTACGGGGCCATGACCTGGAGGGTCAAACCGGGCCCCTGTGGGTGTGGGGCCGGTCACCCGGACCGGCCCCACACCCCGGGCGTCAGCCCTCGTCGGTGGCGTCCGAAGTCGCGGCGACCGTGGTGGTCTTCTTCGCCGTCGACTTCGCGGCGGCCGTCTTGGCCGCCTTCTTGGCCGTGGTCTTCTTGGCGGCCGTCTTCTTGGCCGCGGTCTTCTTGGCGGCGGCCTTCTTCGCCGTGGCCTTCTTGGCGGTCTTGCGGGCCGCCTTCTTGGCCGGAGCCGTCGCCTCGGCCACCTCCTCGGCCGTGACCTCGCCGGCCGGGGCCTCCTCCGCCGCGGCCGACGGAAGGACCACGACGGCCGCCTCCTCGGACGCGGTCGGCGCGCCGACCTTGCGCACGGCACGACGGCGCGGGCGCGCCGGGGCGGCGGACTCGGCGGGCTCGGGCGCCTCCTCGGCGGCGACCGGGGCCGGGGCCGCTTCGGCAGGCGCCTCGGCGGCAGGCTCGGCCACCGGCTCGGTGACGGTCACCACGGCCGCCTCGGCCCCCGCCGGGGGACCGGCCGGCGCCGACACCTTCCGGGTCGCACGACGGCGCGTACGGCCCTTGGGCGCGGCCTCCTCGGCGGCCTCGGCCTGCGGCGCCGCGACCACCTGGTCCTCGACGGCCGCCGGCTCGGCCAGGGCCTGGGCGGCCGGCTCCTGCCGCACCGGGCGCTCCGCCGCCTCTTCGGCGGTGACGTCCTGCGCGGTCGGCGCCTCGGCGGCCACGGCGGCCTCGGTCTTCGGGGCCTCCGCACGGCGGGCGCCGGCCTTCGGCGCGCCCGCCGGAGCAGAGGCCCGGCGGCTCGCCCGGCGCCGCGTACGGCCACGGCCGGCCGCCGCCTCCGCCTCGGCGACGGAGCTGTACAGCTCCTCGTCCGGCGCGAACTCGGGGGCCGGCAGGGCGACCGGCTCGGCGGCCTCGGCGGCCACCTCGACGGCGGTCTCCACCTCGGGCTCGACGGCCTCGCCGGTCTCCACCGCCACGGCGGCGGTCTCGTGCACGTGCTCGGGCACCTCGCCGCCCCGGCCGCGCTTCTTGCGCTTGCCGCCACCGCCGCCGGCGGACACCGGCTGCTCCATGTGCACGATGACACCGCGGCCGTTGCAGTGGACGCAGGTCTCGGAGAAGGACTCCAGCAGGCCCTGGCCGACCCGCTTGCGGGTCATCTGCACCAGGCCCAGCGAGGTCACCTCGGCCACCTGGTGCTTCGTGCGGTCGCGGCCCAGGCACTCCAGCAGGCGGCGCAGCACCAGGTCGCGGTTGGACTCCAGGACCATGTCGATGAAGTCGATGACGACGATGCCGCCGAGGTCGCGCAGCCGCAGCTGGCGCACGATCTCCTCGGCCGCCTCCAGGTTGTTCCTGGTGACCGTCTCCTCCAGGTTGCCGCCCTGGCCGGTGAACTTGCCGGTGTTGACATCGATCACGACCATGGCCTCGGTCTTGTCGATCACCAGCGAACCGCCGCTGGGCAGCCAGACCTTGCGGTCCAGCGCCTTGGCGAGCTGCTCGTCGATCCGGTAGGTGGCGAAGACGTCGACCTCGGACGTCCACTTCGACAGCCGGCCGGCGAGGTCCGGGGCCACGTGGGAGACGTAGCCGTGGACGGTCTCCCAGGCGTCGTCACCGCTGACGATGACCTTGGCGAAGTCCTCGTTGAAGATGTCGCGCACGACCCGGACGGTCATGTCCGGCTCGCCGTACAGCAGCGTCGGGGCGTTGCCGTTCTTCGACTTCTTCTGGATCTCCTCCCACTGCGCCTGCAGCCGCTCGACGTCCCGGCGCAGCTCCTCCTCGCTCGCGCCCTCGGCGGCGGTGCGCACGATGACGCCCGCGTCCTCGGGGACGATCTTCTTGAGGATGGTCTTCAGCCGGGCCCGCTCGGTGTCGGGCAGCTTGCGGCTGATGCCGGTCATCGAGCCCTCGGGGACGTACACGAGGTAGCGGCCCGGGAGGGAGACCTGGCTGGTCAGACGGGCGCCCTTGTGTCCGATCGGGTCCTTGGTGACCTGCACGAGGACCGACTGCCCGGACTTGAGCGCGGACTCGATGCGGCGCGGGCCGTTGGCCATGCCCAGCGCCTCGAAGTTGACCTCGCCGGCGTACAGGACGGCGTTGCGGCCCTTGCCGATGTCGATGAAGGCGGCCTCCATCGACGGCAGCACGTTCTGGACCTTGCCCAGGTAGACGTTGCCGACGTACGAGGTCGACTGCTCCTTGTTGACGTAGTGCTCGACGAGCACGCCGTCCTCCAGGACGCCGATCTGCGTGCGCTCGCCGTGCTGGCGCACGACCATCACGCGCTCGACGGCCTCGCGGCGGGCCAGGAACTCGGCCTCGGTGATGATCGGGACGCGGCGCCGCCCCTGCTCACGGCCTTCCCGGCGGCGCTGCTTCTTGGCCTCCAGACGGGTCGAGCCCTTGATGGACTGCACCTCGTCGGACGGCTCGGCGGGCTTGCGGGGCTCGCGGACCTTGACGACCGTGCGCTCCGGGTCGCCCTCGCCGGGCTCGGTGTCGACGCCGGTGTCACCGGCGCGGCGGCGACGGCGACGGCGGCGACGGCTGCTGGAGCTGGAGACACCGCCCTCCTCGTGGGCCTCCTCGGCGTCCTCTTCCTCCTGCTCGGCGGTGTCCTCGGCGTCCTGCGCGGCCTGCTCGGCGGCCAGTTCCTCGGTCTCGCCCTCGGCGCCCTCGCCCTCGGCGGCCTCACCGCGACGGCGACGCCGGCCGCCACGACGGCGACGGCGACGCGCACCGGCCTCCTCGAAGCCCTCGGCGCCCTCCGTCTCGTCGGCCTCCTCGGCCTCCTCGCCCTCGGCGACGGCCTCGGCGGACTCCTCCGGCTCCTCCTCCGCGGCGGCCTCGGCGGCCCGGGTCTCCTCGGCGACGGCACCCCGGCGGCGACGGCGACGGCGCGTGCCGGTCTCGGCGCGCTCCTCCGCGTACTCCTCGGGCTCCTCCGGCTCCTGCGGCTCGGCGGCCCCGGCGGCGGCCTCGGCGGCAGCGCGCTCCGGGGTCTGGAACCTCGGCTCGGTGAACACCGGCGGCTGGAAGACGGCGACGGCCGGGCGGGCGGGCCGGCGCCGGGTCTCGGCCTCGGGGGCCTCCGTCTCGGCCTCGGGCGCGGGCTGCGTGGGCTGCGGCTCGGAGAAGCCGAACGTGGGTCGCACGACCCGACGCCGGGTACGACGCGGGCCGGCCTCCTCGGCGGGGGCCTGCGGTTCGGCGGCCTGCGGCGCCTCGGCGGCGGGCTCGGTGGTGTGCGTGGTGACGGGGGCCTCCGTGGTCTGGGCGCCGGTGCCGGTCTCGGCGGCCTCGGCCGCGGCGGACTCGGCGATGTCAGTGGCGGGCGCGGACACCCGGCGGGTGGACCGGCGACGGGTACGGCGCGGGGCCGCCTCCTCGGCGACCGGTGCCTGGTCGGCCTCCGCGGTCTCCTCCGCCGCCACGGCGACCGGGGCGGGGACGGCTTCGGCGGCGGGCGCCTCCTCGGCGGCCTGCGGCGCACCGGCGGGCGCCGAGGCACGGCGGGCGACCCGGCGACGGGTACGACCGGCCGGAGCGGGCTCCTCGGCGGCGGGCTGCTCCGGGGCCTCGGCCTCGGCGGCAACGGCCGTACCCGGTGCGGCAGCGGCCGGTACGACGGTCTCGGCGGCCTCGGCGGCGGCCGGGGATCCGGCGGGCGCGGCGGCACGGCGGGCGACCCGGCGCCGCGGACGAGCGGCAGCGGCGGGCTCCTCGGCAGCGGGCGCCTCGACGACCGCCGCCTCCTCCTGAGCCTTCTCGGTCTCGGCGGCGGCGGACGCGGCACCGGCCGGGACCACGGTCTCGGCGGCCTCGGCGGCGGCCGGCGACCCGGCGGGCGCGGCGGGCGCGGCGGCACGGCGGGCGACCCGGCGCCGCGGACGAGCGGCCGGAGCGGCCTCTTCAGCGGCGGCGGGGGCCTCAGCGGCCTCCTGCGTCGCAGCGGTCTCCTCGGCACCGGCGGCGACGGCGGCCGGCGCGGCGGCACTGCGCGTGGCACGGCGGCGGGCGCGGCGCGGCGCGGCCTCCTCGCCGGAGAGGACCTCGCCACCCTCGGCGACGGCGGCGGGCTTCTCGGTCTCGGCGGCGGACGCGGCCGGAACGACGGCCTCGGCGGACGCCGGCGCCCCGGCGGGCGCGGAAGCCCGGCGGGTGGCGCGGCGGCGCGTACGACCGGGCGCAGGCTCCTCGGCAGCGGGGGCCGGGACGGCCTCGGCCGCTTCGGCCTGCGCCTCCTCGCTCTGCGCACCGGCCTCTTCGGCCTCGATGGCGGCTACGGCCTCTTCGGTTCCCTCGGCCTCGAAGGCCTCGGCAGTCTCAAGGACCTCCGCGACCTCCTCGGGGTCCGCGGCCGGTATGGCCGGCACGGTCACCTCGGCGGGAGCCTCGGCCGCGGCGGGCGGACCCGCCGGGCGGGAGGCGGCACGGCGACGCCTGCGCGGCGGCAGGGTGTCGCTGGGAGTGTTCAGTTCGGAACCCTCGTTGGGTTCGGTCGGCTCGAGCATGCGGGCGTTTCTCCCGTCAGGCCCCCGGGCGCCGCGCCTGGTCCGGCGGCGGTCCGAAAAGACCGTCCGCCGTTGACGTCCACGGCCCGCGCGATGCGCGATGGCCGCCGTCCGGGGCGCGGGCGCCGCACGGGAGCACTCTGTGTCCTGTCTCGCCGGTTCCGTACGCCTTGTCGGTACGGCCTGGCGAAAGTCTTCTGGTCGGTGCGCTGCCCGACCCAGGTGGCTCCCGAGTACGAGGGCGGCGCTACGACGTCCGTCCCTACGCGGGACCTTCCGGCGTCGGCGCCGTCGCGGCGGCGGCCGGTACGGCCGTCAGGGCCTCGGCTGCCTCGCGGTCGGGCGCGAGCGGGTCGGTCACCGTGCCGGTCTCTTCATCGAACAGCCCCTGCGCCAGCCTGGTCACCGCTGCGGGGACCGGCGGCGCCAGGTCGGCCACGGCGCGGAGACCGGACAGGACGTCGTCGGGTCGTACGGCAGGCGTCACGTGCCGAACAACCAGCCGCAGTATCGCACAGGGCTGGTCGGTAGGCCTATCAGCCGGTGAACCGTGCGTTTCCAGGCTCACCACGGCCGGGCGTGCGTCGAAGGTGCGGACGCCGTTCTTGGTCATCCGCTGGACCTCGACGGTCTCGGCCCGGTTGAACGCGTCGACCGCGCGCTCGGCGTCGGCCGGGTCGACGCCGTCCAGCCGCAGCTCCCAGACGGAGGCCGTCAGCCGGTCGGCGAGGCCCGAGGTCCGCGCCTCGACCGCCTCGACGACGTCGAGCCCGGCGGGCATCGACTCGTCGAGGAGGACACGCAGGGTCTCCGGGTCGCGCGCCGCGGTGAGCGCGATCTCCAGGTACTCCGCCTCACTGCCCGTGCCGGTGGGTGCGGCATTGGCGTACGACACCTTCGGGTGCGGCGTGAACCCGGCCGAGTACGCCATGGGCACCTCGGCGCGGCGCAGCGCACGCTCGAAGGCGCGCTGGAAGTCTCGGTGGCTGGTGAACCTCAGGCGGCCGCGCTTGGTGTAGCGCAGTCGGATGCGCTGCACCGCGGGTGCGGGCGGCGGGCCTTCGGGCTGTCGCTTGCCCAGTGTCCTAGTCCTTCGTGAGTGCGGTCGTACTGCTACCAAGAGTACGTGTCGCGGGCCCGTGAGGTTCCCGCCGGTTCGGCTCGGCCGGCCGCCGGGGCTCGCCGAACAGCATCCGCCGGACGTCGGCGCGGGCCTGCCGTACCGTGGCGCGGGCGCCGGCCAGGGCCTCCCGGACGGCCCGGCCCACCCCGCGCGCGCCCTCGGCGACGGGCCGCAGGACGGCGTCCCGGACGAGGTGGCCGACCGGGGTGAGGACACTCCGGTACAGCCGGCGCAGGGGCTCCACGAAGATCCACCGGAAGAGGGTGCCGAGCGCGCGGCCCACGGCCCGCGAGATCCGTCCGGCGATCCGCCAGGCGTGCCCGAGGGCGTCGCCGACCTCGCGCACCAGGACGGCGAGGAAGCGGCCGACCGGCGCGAGGACCCAGCGCCACAGCGCGAGGGCGGGCAGGAAGAAGAGAACGCGCAGGGTCCAGTACAGGGCGACTCCGATGCCGGTGCCGAGCACGCCGAGGAGCCACCCCAGGCCTCGTACACACCAGGCGACGGCACGTCCGACGGGCGTGAGGACCCGGTCGTACAGCCATCGCGCGGGGACGACGAGCAGACACCGGACCAGCCAGGCGACGGCCGTGTACACGCCGACGCCCACGGCGGCGAGGACCGCGCCGACGCCCCTCAGCAGCCAGGTGACCGCCTGCCCGATCGGGCGGAGCACGCGCGCGTACACCCAGGCGAGGCCGGCCGCCGCCCCGCGCGCCAGCCAGGCGACGGCGTGCCCGGCGGGGGTGAGGACGTACCGGTACAACCACAGGGCCGGTACGACGACGAGGACGCTGCCGAGCCATGCCAGCGCCGTGCCGACGGGGACCAGGACGTAGCGCCACAGGCCCACGAACGGCCACACGAACAGGGCCCTTCCGGCCCACTGCAGTGCCCGGCCGAGCGGCCTGAGCACGGTGTCCCGCAGAAACCTTCCGGTGACGACGAGGGCGTCCCACACCATGCGCACCGGCACCACCAGCACCAGGACGACGATCCGCAGGGGCACACGGATCGCGACGGTGAGGCAGCCTTCCGGCTGCCGGGGCCGGGGAGGCGGCTTGCCGAGTTCCATACCGGGATAGACGCCGGCGCCGCCCGTTCGGATCCGGCGTTCCGGTGCATCCGCCGCATCCCGCTAGAGCACCCGTGCCTTGTACCGCTCCGGATAGCGCTGGGTGAACTTGACCGCCCCCACCAGCAGGGCGATGGGGACGACCCAGTTGAACCAGTCGTCCTGGGACGGGAAGCGGATGGCCAGCCAGGTCGAGACCGTCATCAGGGCGAAGGCCGCGCCCCACACGGCCGTCAGCACGCGGTTGATGTGCCGGAAGACCGGCGAGTCCCACACCTCGCGGGGGGCGACTCCCGGGCGTACTGCGCGGTGAAGGGGTCGGCGAGCAGCGATCCGAGCGCGACGACGGCCACCAGACCGTTGGAGATGACCTGGGCGTACGTCTCCACCCAGAGGAGCTGCCCGCGCACCAGGGCCAGCCCGAGGACCGACAGGACGGCGAAGAACACGATGCCGGTCACGTCGAGGAGCCGGAGCCTTCCGCGCAGGAGGTCCTGTCCCGACAGCACGATCGAGGCGATCAGTGCGGCGAGGGCGCGTACTCCCAGGTGCTGGGACTGGCGACCACGCCGAAGATGATCCAGGGCGCGAACGACAGGAACACGCTCCCGGTACCCACGGGCTTCCTGACCGGCGCCTTCGTTGCCGTCTGCTGAGCCATGGGAGTCCCTCCCGTCAGCCTGCCACCACCCGCCCCTCGTCCTCATCGTGCCGCCGCCCGAGCCGAAGGGCACCCGGTAGACCGGATGCCCCCCATCGGGAGACATCGCGTAGTCCGAAATAAGGACAGGACGGCGCGTTGCCCACGCACTCGGCGGCCACCTCGAAACGCTCCGGTCACGCGCCCCCTGGAGTCCGGGAGATCACCCGGACCGCTTCGAGCCAAGGAGCATGACGATGCGTCCTAAACACAGGACATCCACCCTGCTCGGGCCGGTAGCCCGGGCCAGGGTCAAGAAGGCCGGAATGGCGACCTCGCTGGCCGTCGTCCTCGCGGCCGCCGTCGCCGTCCCCTCGACGGCGGCGGCCCGCGCCCTGTCCGAGCGGCCCACGGCCGCCTGGCGGTACGGGGGTGACGGTGACTGCAAGCCGAGCCACCACAAGTCGACCGTGGTCGCCGCCGGCGGCGACCACGGCAAGGACGGGTGCCGGGGAGCGACCGGACCGACCGGCCCCACGGACCGCAGGGCGCGACGGGCGCGGCCGGTCCGTGCGCCGACATCGACGCCCAGCAGGACTCGGCCGACTTCGAACTCCGCGCCGCGGTCAAGCCCGGTGTCCCCTTCCCGCACACGTTCGTGGGCATCCGGGACCTCCGGGGCAACGACGCGAACCCTCCCCTGCGGTGGACCGACCTCAGCGGCCTGCCGGGCTACCCCAACGGCACTTCGGACATGACAGGCGTCGCCTGCGGGGTCTCGATCAACGGGCACTCCGCAAGCGGCAACAACCAGAACCCCATCAAGATCGACATCATCATCTGCGGCCCCAGCTGGACGTTCGTCACCAATCAGCCGATGTGACCCGCGGTCCGCGCCCCGCCCGAACGGCATGAGTCCGAGCGAGCCGGCGCACCGCACAAGGGGTGCCCGACGGGACCTGACGGACCGTCGGGCACACCCCTTGCCGTACAGGACCAGGACCGACCACACAGATCACCCAACGGATCACCAGGGAAAAGAAGAGGTCATGAAAACGGTCTGCCTCAACATGATCGTCAAGAACGAGGCGCATGTGATCCGGCGCTGTCTCGCCTCGGTGCGCCCCCTCATCGACACATGGACGATCCTCGACACCGGCTCGACCGACGGCACGCAGGACATCATCCGCGAGGCCCTCGCCGACCTGCCCGGGGAACTGCACGAGAGCCCCTGGAAGGGCTTCGACCTAAGCCGCACCGAGGCGATCGAGCTGGCCCGGGAGCGCGCGGACTACCTGCTGTTCATCGATGCCGACGACGTCCTGGAGGTCGACCCCGGCTTCACGATGCCGGAACTGGCCCATGACTGCTACGACTTCGAGGTGCGCCACGGGCCGCTCGTCCACTGGCGCCCCACGATGGTGTCGACCCGCCTGCCCTGGCGGTACGTCGGCGTGCTGCACGAATACCTGGAGTGTGGCGGCCCGTTCGCCCGGGCGACCTTCGACGGCGCACGCATGGTCATCATGGGCGGCGGCGGACGCCTCCAGGGCAGTCAGCGGGAGAAGTACCTCCGCGACGCCGCGACTCTGGAGGCCGGCCTCGTCAAGGAGCCGGACAACCCCCGCTACGTCTTCTACCTCGCCCAGAGCTGGCGCGACGCCGGCGAACCCGCGAAGGCGATCGCCGCGTACGACCGCCGCGCGGGCATGGGCGGCTTCGCCGAGGAGGTGTTCTGCGCCCGCCTCTACGCGGCCCGGCTCGCGGTGGATCTCGAACGCCGGCCGGCCGAGATCGTCTCCCGCTTCCTCGACGCGCACGAGTGCCGGCCCACCCGGGCCGAACCGCTCGGCGACCTCGCGCACCTGTGCCGGGTGAACGGAGAGCGCTGGCCGCTCGCCTACATGTTCGCGCGGCGCGCGACCGAGATCCCGCAGCCGGAGGACATCCTGTTCGTCGAGCACGCCTGGTACGAGTGGCGGGCCCTGGACGAGCTGGCGGTGTCCTCGTACTGGATGGGCGAGTACCGCGAGTCGCTGGAGGCCTGCGAGAAGCTCCTGGACGGCGGCAAGCTGCCCGAGGCCCATCGCGAACGCGTCCTGGCCAACAGGGACTTCGCCCTCTCCAAGCTGCGCCTGACCACGGGAGCGAACGCCCGACCGCTCATCGACGCCTGACCCCTGGTGCGGGTGGCCCGCCCGATGCGGGCGGGCCCGGGCCCCGGTCGGGGAAGCGCTAGGGGGTGGGGCGCAGCGCGAGGAGGGCGATGTCGTCGGTGCTGTCGGCACCGAATTCGATGATCAGTTCGTCGCAGAAGACGTCGAGGGGATCCTGTGCCTGCTCGGCGGTGTGCCGGCGGAGTCGGATCATGGCGTCGTCGAGGGATTCTCCCCGGCGTTCGATGAGGCCGTCGGTGAAGAGCAGCAGGGTGGAGCGGGGTGGCAGCCGATCGCGGGCGGAGGCGCGGGGCAGGCCTGCGTCCAGGCCGATCAGCGGGCCGCTGCCCGCCTCCAGGTAGCGGGTGTCGCCCTCTCGGGTGGTCAGCAGGGGCGGCAGATGGCCGGCGGAGGAGTGGTGCAGGCTGCTCCCCCGGTCTTCGTCGCCCTTGATCAGGGCGTAGACGCAGGCGGCCGTGGACTGGGGATCGAGGGTCTGGCTCGCGAGGTCCAGGCGGCGCAGGACGTCTCCGGGTGGTTCCTGACGGCCGACGGCGATACCGCGCAGCATGTTGCGCAGCGTGCTCATGGAGACGGCGGCCTGGAGGTCATGGCCGGACACGTCGCCGACGACCAGCGCGATGTCGCCGCTGGGCAGGAGGAAGGCGTCGTACCAGTCCCCGCCGACCTCGGCAGTCGTGCTGGAGGGGAGGTAGCGGGCGGCCGGCTCCAGATGGTCGACCCGGGGCAGCTGGGGCAGCAGGGCGCGCTGGAGGTGTTCGGCGTTGGAGTTGGTGTACTGGTGCAGACGGGCGTTGTCCCCGGGAGGAATGGGGCTGCCCATACCGGCTGGGTGCCCAGAAACCTCTGCACGGAAGGGACAAATGCCACTGTTCAGGCCGGTCGGGGGCCGCTGTTCTGCTGCAGGTCCTGCTCGGTCCAGATCGTCTTGCCGGTGCGGGTGTAGCGGGTGCCCCAGTGGTTGGTCATCTGGGCGATGATGAACAGGCCGCGGCCTCCCTCGTCATCGCTCGCGGCGTGCCGCAGATTGGGCGAGGTGTGGCCGGTGTCGGAGACCTCGCAGATCAGGGCCCGGTCGCGGATCAGGCGTACCTGGATCGGACCGCCGACGTAGCGGATGGCGTTGGTGACCAGTTCGCTGACGATCAGCTCGGTGGTGAACGCCAGATCGTCCAGTCCCCAGTCGCCGAGCTGCTTGCTGACGGCGGTGCGGACGGTGGCCACCGCCGCCGGGTCCGGGACCACCGCCCACTCGGCGTACTGGTTCCGGTCGAGCAGGCGGGTGCGGACCATGAGGAGTGTCGCGTCCACGTCCACCGCCCCGGGCAGCAGGGTGGTCACGGCCCGGTCGCACAGCGCCTCCAAGGACGCCCCGCCGTCGGCCAGGAGGCGGGAGAGCTGCGCGAGCCCGGCGTCACGGTCGTCGGCCGACTGGAGGAGGCCGTCGGTGAAGAGGGCGACGAGGCTGCCCGGCAGGAGGTCCACTTCCGTGCTCTGGTAGGGCAGGCCGGCGGTTCCCAGCGGCGGCCCTGCCGGCAGCTCCGGGTAGTCGACGACGCCGGTGTGCGGCTGGACGACCGCCAGCACCTGCTCTCCGGCCCGCGCGACGCTGCACTTCCCGGAGAAGGGCTCGTACACCGCGTACAGGCAGCTCACCCCCAGGACCGGGTCGGCGTGCTGCCTCGGGTGGTCCGGGGCCGGGCCGGCCGCGCCCTCGTGCGCGGTCTGCTCGTACAGGTCGGCCAGGCGGGACAGGACCTCGTCCGGGCTCAGGTCCAGCCGGGCCAGAACGCGCATCCCCGTGCGCAGGCGTCCCATGGTGGCCGCGGCGCGCAGGCCATGGCCGAGCACGTCCCCGACGACCAGGCCGACCCGGGTCCCCGACAGGGGAATGACGTCGTACCAGTCGCCGCCCACCCCCGACCCGCTGTCCGCGGGCAGGTAGCGGCTCGCCGAGTGGACGGCGGCGTGCCTCGGCAGGCAGCGCGGAAGCATGCTGCGCTGCAGTTTGAGGGCCACGCTGTGGCCACGGGTGACCAGCGGCATCAGCAGCAGACCGATCAGCAGGGCGCCCAGGCCGAGGACGGTGACCCCGCCCGTCCTGCCGATGAGCGGCAGTTCGACGGCGGTCGTGCCGTACCGGGGGTCGGCGTAGACCACGAAGGCGGCGTACAGGAACAGCGAGGCCATGATCAGCCCGCCGAGCCCCGGCAGTACGCCCTTGAAGACGAGGTTTCCGGCGCTGCGGGTCAGGACCTTGCGGTGGTGCCAGACGCAGGCGAAGCCGGTCACACCGTACTGGAACGCGATCGCGAGACCGACCGAGTCGATCGAGTCGGCCAGGACGTTGTGGCTGACCGACGACAGCAGGACGAACAGGACGAGGGAGGCCGCTCCCATGCCGAGGGTCCCCCAGGTCGGGGTGAGAAACCTGCGGTGCACCAGGGCGAGCCGGGAGGGAAGCGCCTTGTGGACCGCCATGGAGAAGACGGTCCGGGCCATGGGCAGGATGGTGGTCTCCGCGGAGGCCAGCGCGGAGGTCAGCACCATGAGGATCAGCAGTCTCGACAGCAGCAGCCCCGTGCCGTGACTCCCGAACACGGCCGCCCCCAGCCCGGACAGCACGTCGTCCGAGTTGTGTGTGTTGCCGAGCCCGACGCCCGAGGTGCCGACGCCCGCGAAGGCCTCGGCCGAGGTGGACACGAGCCCGTACATGATCAGCAGCAGCACGGTGGACAGGATCCCGGCACGCCCGGGGATGCGCGCGCTGTCGACGGTTTCCTCGTTGACCGCGAACGCCGTGTCCCAGCCCCAGTAGATGAAGACCCCCGCGAGAAGGCCCGCGGTCAGGGCCCTTACCGAGGGCACCTCGAAGGGGTTGAACCAGGAGGCCGCGACGTGGATCGCCGTCGCGGGAGGGTCGGTGTAGACCCTGACCAGCGCGGCGACGGCGAAAAGGATCAGCATCGCCACTTCCAGGCACAGCAGCCAGCGCTGGACGGCCGCCGAGACCTCGATGCCGACGTAGCAGACCGCGGTCAGCACGGCGATCCAGACGATGCCCGCCAGGGTGGTGCACAGCCGGTTGTCCGCCAGTCCGTCCAGGCCCACCAGGCGGAAGCCGTAGGCGGCGGCGATCGCGGCGAGGTTCGCCATGACGATGATGTTGGCGACGATGAGGCCCCAGCCGCCCATCCATCCGGTGCGCGGTCCGAAGGCGCGGGTGGCCCAGGTGAAGGTGGTGCCGCAGTCGGCGTTGCTCGCGTTGAGCTCCCGGAAGGCGTACGCCACCAGCAGCATCGGTACGAACGCCAGCATCGTGACGATCGGGGCCTGCAGTCCGACGCCGGCCACGATGATGCCCAGCGTGGCGGCCAGGCTGTACGCCGGGCCGGTGGAGGCAAGGCCCATGGCCACCGAGGAGAACATGCCCAACGCGTTGTTCTTGAGCCCTTTCCGGCCGACCCCCGTCCCGGGAGCGGGGCGGCCGTCGAGCACGGCGCCGTCGAAGTGCCTCACACTTGATTCCAACGCGGGGCCGCTCCCCTCCGCAACAGCGCGGCGGCGGCCGGAACACCGCCGGCCCCCTCACCAGGCAGCACGGGTGACGCCCGCCTCCCGCCCCACAGCTCGCGGCGGCAGCCGCCGGGGGGTCGATTTCACGGGCCCGCACATCCGGGTGGGGGCACAGGAACGGGGCACGTCGTGGAATCCCGCGCTCTCACAGGCTCAGTGTGATCGCAGCGGCGATGCCCCCGAGTCCCAGCGCGAACGCGGCTTCGGGCCAGCCGCCGGCGCCCCAGGGGAAGAACCGGTCGACGGCCAGCCGGCCCGGGCCGATCGCGGCGATGGCCAGGGCGACGACGGCGATGGCGACGCTGTACTCGACGCCGCCGTGGACCTCCCACAGTCCGTGTGCCCCGGTGACGGTCGCCATGGCGTTGATCATCGTGCCGATGAGGGCCGCGGCCGCGAGCGGCGTGAACAGTCCGACGGCCAGGCCGAGGCCACCGAGGAACTCGGAGAGACCACCGATCACCGCGAAGACCTTCCCCGGGTGGTAGCCGAGCTGGGCGAACCCCTTGCCGGTGGCCGTCAGCCCCTGCCCCCCGAACAGGCCGAAGAGCTTCTGAGCGCCGTGTCCGGCCATGAACAGCCCGAAGGTCAGCCTGATGAGGAGGAGTCCCCAGTCGCCGGCGGCCAGCCACTGCGCGGGCTCCCGCCGTGTCGTGGATCGGGTGGTGGCCGAACGCCCACCCGAGTTGTCCTTCGTCATCTGAGCGCTCCGGTAGGGACGGCCGAATCGGGCGTTGCACACCGGCCCGAACAGGCATCGGCTCACCGGTCGGCGGAACGAACCCGCACTCCGCGGCAAGGTGCGTACCGCCCCTACCGATGCTTCCGCAACAGCAACCGTTTCGCACATCGGATGACCGGCCGGCAACCGGCGTTCCGCCTCCCGGGTCTCCTGCTCACCCGCGCAGGGCGGAGGCGAAGACGGCGGGCAGTCGGGCGTAACGCGGCGCGGTGGTGAAACGAGTGACGCGTTCGATGGTGGTGCGACCGGTGCGGTTGGTGACGAAGTACGGCGGCTTGGGGGACAGCGAGGGGCAGCCGGTGAACAGGCCGCGGGGAGCGGGGGCGAAGGGGGCACGCAGCACGGTCTTCTCGATGTCCGCGAGCATGAAGGCGTTGTTGACGAAGCCGATGCCGCTGCCGATGGCCTGCCGGGTGTGGCCGGGATGGGCACCCACGGCGTGTATCCCAGCAGGAAGCCGACGCCGGACCAGGTGTTGACGCCGATGGTGCCGTAGCGCAGTTCACCCAGGGCCGCTTCCACCGCACCGGGCTGGGTCCGCTCGGTCCGGGGGTGCACGATCAGGGTCGCGCCCAGGGTGCCGGGGAGGACGGTGTTGGCGAAGTCGACGGCATGGCGCAGGAAATGCGCGGGCGTCTCGCCGGGCAGGCGGACGACGCCCAGCGCACTGGCGAAGACCTCGTCGGTGAGCAACATGTCGTCGCGGTCGGCGACGTCCGCGACCAGGATCCGGCAGTCGTCACCGTGGCATTCGGCCCGCGGGTGAGCCGCCAGTACGGCCTGAAGCCGCTGATGGGCCCCGGGGTAGTAGTCCGTGCGGGCCGGCAGGGCGCGCAGCACGCGCCTGATCTCCTCCAGCAGCAGCTCGGTTCCCTGCCAGGAGCGGGGCAGCACCAGCACCTGGCCCGCGACGCAGTTGTGGCCGGAGTTGTTCATCTTGCTCGTGACGATGTGCTCGGCCTGGAAGCGGAAGTCCGCCCTGCTCCACGGCCCCGGCACCACGATGCACGGGCTGACCCCGCCCAGCTCGCTCGTGAACGGTTTGCCGATCAGCGGGGTGTCCTCGCGGCGACGCCGCTCGGCGTGTTCGTCGGTGCCCCAGACGATGGCGTCGTGGGTGCGGTCGCTACCGGTCACATGGATGGAGTCCACGCCGTCGTGGGCGGTGAGATAGGCACCTTCGGCGGTGCCGCCGTCCACGAACCGCACCCAGCCGCGCTGGATGTACTCGGCGAAGATCCGCTCGAAGTGCGGGCGCAGATAGGCGTTGACCGGGTTCATCTTGGCGATGACGACCTGGCCCTCCGCATAGAGCTTGTGCAGGATGTCGGTCGCGGTGAGCGAGGCGACGTTGCCTGCGCCCAGGACCAAGGCCACACCGGGGCGCCGCACACCGCCCCGGTACGGTGCGGCCGCGCCCTGTCGCACCTGCTCGGCCGTGACCCCGGCCCGCATCCGGACCTGGGCCGAGTAGCCGCCCAGCAGCAGGGTGTCCCAGCCGGTGACGGGAAAGACGTCCACCCGGGTGCGGCCGCCTCGCTCGTGCACCGCATCGGCGTGCAGAGCCTCGCGGCCGGCGGCCAGGCGTCGCAGCACGTGCAGCCGTGCGGTGACGTGCTGGGCCAGCGACCATGGACCGCCGGCCCAGTCCTCTGCGGCCCACGGGGAGTCAGGGCCGTATCCCTTGGCGCGTGCGCCCGCCGCGGCCAGGTCGGCCGCGGCGTCGCGGACCCTCGGCATGAGCCTTTCCAGCAGGCCGATGCGTTCGGCGAGCGGCGCCGTCGCCCAGGACGAGGCGTTGTGCCACAGCTCCCCCAGGGCGCGGTCGAGGACGGTCGTGTCGAGGGCGGGGCTGGTCACGTTTCTCCTTGACGGGGCGGACGAGCAGAGCGGGAAAGGGCATGGCCGGGCGGCGCGACGCCGAACGTCGTCGCCGTTCGGCGCGCAGGGGGTGACGGTGGCCGAGCGCCGGACGCGGGCGGCACAGCCACCGGTCGCAGGCCAAAGGTGATCTGCGGGCTGCTCAGGACAGCGGGACGCCGGCGATCGCGATGCGCTCCATCACTCGACGCTGGGGGTAGTAGTCGTTGACGGCGTAGTGCTGGACGGCGATGTTGTCCCAGATCGCGATCGAGTCGGGCTGCCAGCGGAACCGCACCTGGAGCTCGGGAACGCGCGCCTGCAGGCCGAGTTCGTGGAGCAGTTCCCGGCTCTCCTCCTCGGGCAGTCCGACGATGCGGGTGGTGAACGGCTCGTTGACGTACAGGGTCCTGCGCCCGGTGCGCGGGTGCCGCACGACGACCGGGTGCTCCACCGGAGGCAGGAACACGCGCAGCGCCTCGATCTGCTGGGGGGTCATGAACGTGCCCCAGCTGGGCTCCCAGTCGTGTACGGCGGCGAGGCCCTCGATGCGCTGCTTCATCTCGTCGCCGAGGTTGTCGTAGGCGGCGCCCATGTCGGCCCACATGGTGTCGCCGCCGGCCGACGGGACCTCGACCGAGCGGAGTATCGAGCCCAGGGCGGGCGCGGCCATGAACGAGTGGTCGCTGTGCCAGATGTTCTCCTGGCCGATGGCCGTCGCGTCCTTCGCCAGCCGTGAGACGCCGACGGTGTCGCCCTTGGGGAAGAACGGATTCGGCTCCGGCTCCCCCCACACCGCGGCCAGGGCCAGGTGGGCTTCGGCGCCGAAGTCGCGCTGGTCCCGGAAGAAGATCACCTTCCATTCGAGCAGCGCCTGCCGCAGTTCCTCGGCGAGTTCCTCGCCGATCGGCCGGGACAGGTCCACGCCGCCGATCTCCGCACCGATGTGCGGAGTCATCGGCGCGATCTGCAGCAGCCGGTACTCGACCGGCTCCGTACCGGGCGCGGTCCGCTCCAGCACACGCCGGCCGAAGTGGATCAGCGGCTTTTCCAGGAGCGGGTTCTTGTCGGCTCGGGTGGTCTCCATGCGGTCCTCCGCGGTCGCATCCGAAAATCGTTACGGGCAGTATCGATATTCAGCGCGGCCACGGCAAGGGCTTCCCATGACCATTTCGCCGCGCCACCCATCCCCCCGGAGTCGCTACGCGGCGACTCGGCCAGAACAGCAGGCCTTCCGAATTCACAGCGAACGGGCCTTGCCGCCCCCACCGAGCCGTATCGATACTGCACGTAACGATTTCCCGGCCGCCGCAACCGGCGGCCCTCCGGTGCGCCCCGATCCGCCGGCGGCCTCTCCCCGTGCTGCACGCCGACCACGCCTGCCCCAGAGCAGCTACCTCCGCGGAGCCCCCGTGCCCAACACCGATCTCACCCCCGCCACGCTCACCGACCCCGTCGCGACAAGCCGCAGGCACCGACGGCAGGCCTGGACCGTCACCGGGTTGCTGGTGGTCTTCATGATGGTCAACTTCGCCGACAAGTCCGTCCTCGGACTGGCGGCCGACCCGATGCGTCGTGACCTGGGCCTGTCGGCGACCGGCTTCGGCCTGACCAACAGCGCGTTCTTCCTGCTCTTCTCGCTGTGCGGCGCCATGGGCGGGCTGCTGGCGGATCGTGTGCGGCCCCGGTGGCTGCTGCTGGGCATGGCACTGCTCTGGTCGATCGCCCAGACGCCGATGGCCCTCGGCGGAGGGCTGACCGCGCTGGTCGCGTCGCGGATCGTGCTGGGTGCCGCGGAGGGGCCCGCCTTTCCGGTGGCCCAGCACACCGCCTTGGCGTGGTTCCCGGACCACCGCCGCAATCTCCCCGGCGCCCTGATCACCATCGGCATCACCCTCGGTGTGGTGCTCGCCGCCCCGGGGCTGACCTGGGTGATCCAGCACCACGGCTGGCGTCCCGCCTTCGCCGTGGTGGCCGTCGTCGGCATGGTGTGGGCGGCCGCCTGGGCCCTCTTGGGCAAGGGCCGGACCTCGCCGGCCGACGTCCACAGCGCCGGCACCGGCAGCGCCGACTCCTGCGGTGCCGGCGAAGACAGCGCGCACGCCCCCTCGTACCGCCGCATCCTGACCACCAGGACCTGGATCGGTGCCACGGTCGGCTACTTCAGCACCTACTGGATGATCGCCCTGTCACTGGTGTGGGTGCCCTCCTACCTGTATGACGGCCTGGGCTACTCCGCCGCCACCGCCGCCGGCCTGGTCGCCGGGATCTGGGCGGTCAGCGGCATGGCCGCGCTGGGGCAGGCGGGAGTGACCGGATGGCTGCTACGACGTGGCGTGAGCAGCCGGTGGGCCCGTGGCCGCGTCGGGGGCATCACACTGCTCGTCTCCGCGCTCGGCTGCGGCGCCTTGTCACAGGTCGCGCGCGGACCGGTCATCGTACTGCTCCTGCTCGTCGGCTTCGGCCTGTGCGGGGCCATGTCGACGGTCGCGGTGACCGAGGTCGCCGAAATCGTCCCGGCCCGCCGACGCGGCGGCGCCCTCGGCCTGATGAACGCCGTCGTCACCACGGGCGGCCTGATCGCCCCCGCGCTGACGGGATACCTGGTCGACGCCCAGGGCGGGACCGGCTACCAGCACGCGGTGCTGCTCGCGGCCGCACTGCTCGCGCTGGGCGGCACGGCCGCTGTGACACTGATCCACCCGGCCCGCGACGCTCGGCGTCTGGCCCCGTGACGAGCGGTCCTCAGGTACCCGGGTGACCGACCGCCCGGACGAGCAGATCCACCAGGTCCTCCACGAAGTGCGCGTTGGGCAGTTCACGCTCCGCCAGCAGGCGGTACACCAGCGGGGCCGCCACCAGCGTGGCGGCCGACCGGATGTCGACCTCGGGCCGCACCTCCCCACGGGCGATACCCCGCTGGAGGATACGGCGCGTCTCGGCCATCAACCGTTCCGTGTAGTCCACGTACTCCCCGCGGGGGCCGCCCGCCTCGGCGGCCGAGGCCATGAGTTCCGTCAGCAGCCGCGCCGTACCCGGCAGCCGGTAGGCCGCCAACCGCGCCGTCAGCACTTCGCGCAGCTCGGCCCGCACATCACCCAGGTCCGGCACCGACAGGGGGCCGATACGTGATTCGGCCGCCGCGATGATCAGGGCCTGCTTGGACGGCCAGCGCCGGTAGATGGCGGGCTTGCTCACCCCGGCGCGCGCGGCGACGGCATCCATCGTCACCGCCTTCACGCCCTGCTCGGTCACGATCTCGATCACCGCCTCGAGCGTGTCGTCCGTGACCCGCTCCTGCCGCGGCCGCCCCGGCCCCCGCTCGGCCCTCTGTGTCTGTGCCCCGACCATGCTCCGAGAATACGGGGCGCGGCGAGCGCCCCACCGTGTACGGATCCGGAGTCGTCTGCGACCGACCCAGTTGATAACGGAAAAAAATGCCAAAAGCCCCGGACCAAGATCGGTCCGGGGCTCCCTCTTCCCATCAGACTCGCCGCGGCAACCGCGAAGGAACTCATCGAGCTTGGCTGTGGACAGGTGGAGCAACTCGCGCGTCTACCTGAATATGCGTGTCCATGGCGGGGCAGGTGGCCACCCACACCCGCGCCACGCAGTGTCAGAGCGCCGCGCCTCGGAGCTCGCGAGTCAGACTGAAGCCGTGGGGAGAGGCTGTTCGGTCCAGATGGACTTGCCGGTTCGGGTGTGACGGGTGCCCCAGCGCCGACAGAGTGCGGAGATGAGCTGCAGGCCTCGGCCACCCTCGTCGGTGGCGGAAGAGTGGCGGATGTGCGGCGTGGTCAGGCTGGCGTCGGAGACCTCGCAGATCAGTGCGCGGCTGCGGAGCATGCGCAGCCGCATAGGGCCGCATGCGTGCCGGATGACGTTCCCGACCAGCTCACTGACCAGAAGTTCGGTGGTCATGATCAGATCCTCGTCGGCCAAGTCCCAGTCGGCGAGCTGGGCGCGGACCAGCTCACGGGCATGGCCTGCCGCCATCGGGTCCTGCGGCAACGGCCACTCCGCGACATTCTCCGCGTCCAGCGGGTGGGTGCGGGCCAGCAGCAGGGCGGCGTCATCCGCCAGCGCACCTTGGGCGGGGAGGAGAGCAGAGGTGAGGGTGGCGCAGAGGGCGTCCAGGTCGGACGCCTCCACCCGTGAGGTCGACATGGCGTTCACGGACTGAAACAGGAGCTCGGCGAGGCGGCTCATGCCAGTGGTGAGGTCCCTGTCCTTGCTCTCGACCAAGCCGTCGCTGTAGAGGGCGAGCAGGCTGTCGGCGGGCAGCAGGGTCTCGAGGGTTTCGAAGGGTGGAGCGGCCACCCCCAGCGGCGGGTCCGGGGTCATGGGCAGGAAGGTGACAGGGCCGTCGGGGTGGGCCACCGCCGGGGGCGGATGACCGGCGCTGGCGTACGACAGACACCGGGTCACCGGGTCATAGATGCCGTACAGGCAGGTCGCGAAGGCGTCGTTGCCCAGGTCGCCGACGATGTCGTTGAGGTGACCGAGGATTTCGTCGGGTGGCAGCTCCAGCTCCGAAAGGGTGCGCACGGCCGTACGGAGCCCTCCCATCGTGGCGGCCTCGGCCATGCCGTGGCCCATGACGTCGCCGATCACCAGCGCCACCCGGGCCGCGGACAGCGGGATCACGTCGTACCAGTCGCCGCCGACGCCGGCCCCCTGTTCGGCCGGCTGATAGCGCGCCGCCGTCGTCACCTCGGGCAACTCGGGCAGTGCCCGCGGCAGCAGGCTGCGCTGGAGAGTACGGGCCCGGGTCGTCGCCTCGTCGTAGAGCCCGGCCCGCTCCAAGGCCTGCGCGATCAGTCCGCTGAGCGCGGTCAGCAGCGTTCGTTCGTCATCGTCCAGCACCCGCGGTCGGCCGAAGGAGATCACAGCCGCGCCGATCTCGCGCCCCGATACCGCCAGCGGCAGAATGGCCCACGCCTGCTTTTCGCCCTCCCGGATCAGACCCTCGGTCTTCGGGTATCGCTTCAGCATCTCCTCCGGGGAGGAGATGAAGAGCGTGGTGCGGGTGCTCAGGGCGTCCCCCACCGGGGTGGTGGTGTCGCTCACCGTCCACTGCCCGTCCAGCCGTCGGGTGAAGCGCTCCGCATATCCCCGGGAGCCGACCACGTTGAGCCGGTCGCCGACCACGCCGAGCATGACGAGTCCGGTGGCCCCGAGGGGTGTCATCACACCGTCGGCCACCGCCGCCATCACATCCTGGGCCGTGACGGCCTCGGCCAGCTCCCGCGTGATCCCCTGCACCAAGGCCGCCCGCTCCGCGGCCGCCCGCTCCGCGGCGGCCCGCTCGATCTCCCGCAGATGCCGCTCGGTGGTGTCGGTGATGTAGAGCGTCAGGCCTTGCGGCACCGGTACCAGCCGCAGGTGGTACCAGGACGTCCCGTCCGGCCCCGGTACGTCGAATCCGGCCGGTTGGCCCTCGGCCGCCGTGGCCCGGCATTGTTGCTCCAGCCCCGGCACGGCATGCAGCGCAGGAATGTCCCAGAGCAGGGCTCCGGCCACATCTCCTGCGGCGCCGAAGAGCCGCTCGGCGGCCTGATTGAGAAATCCGATGCGCCAGTCCGTGTCCAGGGAGACGAAGCCGTCGCTCATGTGTCGCAGCGCCCGCCCTACCGACTCGGCGGCGGTGTGCGTCTCGCTGCTGTCCCGGAGGGTGCCGATCACCTTCACCGGTGCCCCCTCTTCGTCCGTGAGCGTTCGGGCGCGAGCCTCGATCCAGAGGTATGTGCCGTCCTGGCGCCGGACCCGGTACTCGTCCTGGAAGCCGCCGCGGAGCTGGATGCCCATGTCGAAGCCGCTGACCGCCCCCGGCAGGTCGTCCGGGTGGATCAGCTCTGCCCACGCCTCGATGCCGCCGGCCATCACCTGCGGATCGATGCCGGCCAGCACGTCCTCGACGGGTCGGTCGGAGGTCAGCTCGCCGGTACGCAGGTCCCAGGTGTATGTGAGGGATAGCGCCCCTTCCGCGTCCCGCGGGGGTGCCTCCCGTTCGGCGTCCCACGGGGGAGTCTCCTGCGGTCCCGGCCCGTTCTCCAGGGCGCGCAGCAGGGTCGGGGACGGATTGAGGATCCCGGACGACCTGAGCCTCCCGGACATCCATGCCGCCACCTCGTTCAGAAAGGCGCACTCCGCCGCGTCAGGCTCGTCACCCGGGGCGAAGAGGACCGAGAGCGCGCCCCGTCGCCGGCCGCCGGGAATGGGGACGGCCAGGTGAGCGATGCCGGCGGGGACTCGGGAAGGCCACAGGGCGGCGGGGTCCCGGCCTGGCACCGGGTCGGGCGGGGCGAGGTGGGTCTGCCAGGTGAGGGTGTCCTCGCGGGCGGCCCTGCTGGGCGGCGCCGTGCCCCGTGCCGGGATGATCAGCCAGGGCCGGATCATCGACTCCGGCAGGCCGCTGTCAGCGACCAGGTAGAGGATGCCGCTCATGCCGCCGCCCGGAAGATGAACCATGCCGCCCAGGCCGTGCACCTCGGCTACCGCCTGCTGGAGCGCGGTCAGCAGCACTTCGACATCGCGCCGGTCCTTGTCCACGGCGTCGAGCAGCCGCATCCGCATGAGGAGACGCTCCGAGAGCCGTACGGTCTGTACGGTCCCCGAGCCCTGCGGCTGGTGCGGCGGGTGGGAGGAGCGGGGTATGGACGGGTCGGTGTTGTGCGCATAGCCGCCTCTGGAATTCGCCACTGTCGACGGTCACCTCCGCTGGGCCGCATGGATTTCGGATGCGTACCTGCAGCGATCTACATTCGGGCAATCCATCCTAATCGGGCTAACTTAAGTGATTTCCCCCACCAGGGGGAACCCATCGCATATTAACCGCGCCCCTTCCGAGCAGAAGGGGCTCTCACCGGTCAGACAGCCACGCCCGGCCCTGGAACGCGCTCTCAGATCCACTTCGCCTCGGAGAGGATCCGCGAGCTGCCTCCAGGTCGCGGCGGCGGCGCCCTGGGCAGGACCGGCACACCTCAGTCGAGTGCCTCGCTCACCTCAGTGCGCGTGCCCACTCGAAGCGGGCGCCGACGCGGCGTTCTTGACCGCCAGAGGCAGCAGCTTCTTGCCCGTCGGACCCACCTGGATGTTCGTGTCCACGGACCTCTGGATCAACCCAGGCCCGGCTCCGCCGACGCACCGTCCCAGGTGAACTGGTAGCGATTCCTCTCGCGACCGACGGTTAGGCCGATGTCGACGCCGTCGATGCCGCAGTTCTCCCTCAGGCACCCGATGACAGCTGCGGCGGCGACTTCCTCCTGGTGGTCCGTGAGCATGGGTACGTCCCAGTCCTCCACGCGCACCAATAGGGCATCGGCGCCCTCTCTCAAAGCGTCCAGTTGCCCGACCACCAGGCCGAGGCCGAACGCCATCCACTTCTCGTCCGTCGCAGCGATCTGCTGCGGCGGCAGCCACCAGACGCGTGAGTCGTCGATTCTGCGCCCCTCGCGCGGCGGCTCGTCCATGGACTGGACGTCGAGGGTGACACGGGCGACGAGCCCCCACGAGCCGATACGCCTCTTATAGACGTACGTGAATGCCACGTGTGGTCTCTTTCTTCTCCGTCCTCAGAGGAATCTCAGCCGACCGAAGACACGGGAGTGGAAGTAGTGCTCTGTTCCCATGTTGGTGGGACGGGAGATGTAGTCGAAGTCATGTGGTTCGCCACGCCCGTACATGATGCTGTGGCGATCGATGAACTCGTCCATCTCGGTGTCGCTCATGGAGCCTTTCCCGGTAAGCGATCATGCCTGTGTGTGATCGTTTAGACGGTGCGGTCGTATTCGAGCTGGAGCAGGACGAGGGCTGCGGCGGCGATC